>NZ_DASYJG010000014.1:0-71471 GCF_035996765.1 Baekduia sp. | reverse complement strand
CCGACGCGGGCGCCGCCGGGCAGCGCGTCCAGGTCCGGCGCGCCCACCAGCGCGTCGCGCGGGTCCTCGCGCGCGGGCACTGCGAGCAGCTCGAGCCCGTCGGCCAGCACGGCGGGGACGTCCTTGGCCGAGTGGACGGCGAGGTCGATCGCGCCCGACTCCAGCGCGTCCTCGATCGTGTCGATCCAGCGCGCCTTGTCGCCGGCGATCCCACGATCGCCACTGGTCGTGATCTCCACGATCTCGGCGCCGCCGCCGAGCGCGGCGGCGACCGCGTGCGCCTGGACGAGCGCCAGCGCGCTGCCGCGCGTTCCGAGCTTCACTGCCCGGCGCCGCGGCGGCGCAGGGGATGAACGTCGGCCTGTGCGGCGTCGTCTGCGGCGGAATCCGATCCCGCCCGCCCATCGGTGATGCCCTCGGCCAGGCCGAAGAGCTCGCGCGCGAACTGGACGCGGCCGTGGCCGCCGTCGCGGTCGACAGACTTCAGGCGGATCGTCGGCTCGTGCAGCAGGCGCGCCATCAGCGAGCGGGCCAGCGCCTCGATCCGGGCGCGGTCGCGCGCCGACGCGCTTTCCCAGCGGCCCTCGTTCTCGGCCAGGACCTGCTCGACGATCGCGTCGCCGTGCTCGCGCAGCGCGGCGATCGTCGGCATGACGTCGAGCGTGCCCATCCAGCGGGCGAAGCGCTGGATCTCGTCCTCGACGACCGCCTCGGCCTGCGCGCGCTCGTCCTCGCGGACCTGGCGGTTGCGCGCGACGACGGCCTGCAGGTCGTCGATGTCGTAGAGCGTCACGCCCTCGAGCTCGCCACAGGCGGCCTCGATGTCGCGCGGGACAGCGATGTCGATCAGCAGCAGCGGGGCGCCTTCGCGCTCACGCATGACCAGCGCCAGCTCGTCGACGCCGATGATCGGATGGGGCGAGGAGGTCGAGGCGACGACGATGTCGGCCTCGATCAGGCGGTCGGGAAGATCGTGCAGCGAGGAGACCGAGCCGCCGAAGCGCTCGGCGATCGAGCGGGCGCGGTCGGCGCGGCGGTTGGCGACGAAGATCGTCCGCACGCCCTCCTCGGCCAGCGCCCGTGCGGTCAGCTCGCTGGTCTCGCCGGCGCCGATGATCACGACGTCGCGAGCGGCGAGTTCGGGGCCGATCAGGTCTCGTGCGAGGCCGACGGCGACCGAGGAGACCGATGCGCGCCCCTCGCCGAGCGTCGTCTCGGAGCGCACGCGCTTGCCGGTCTGCAGCGCGGCGGTGAAGAGGCGGTTGGTCAGCGGGCCGGTCGTTCCGGCCTCCAGCGCGGCCTCGTAGGCGCGCTTGGCCTGGCCCTGGATCTCGGCCTCGCCGACGATCATCGACTCCAAGCCGGAGACGACGCGGTAGAGCTGGCGGGCGGCGTCGCAGTTGCGCGGCGCGTACATCGCGTCGGTCAGCTCGGTCGGGCGCGTGCCGGCGCGCTGGGCCAGCCGCGAGAGCAGCTCGCTCTCGGCGCCGACGGGGTCGCCGACGAGGTAGATCTCGGTGCGGTTGCAGGTGGAGATCGCGACGGCCTCGCGGATCGCGTCGGTCTCGACGAGCTCCTGGCAGAGGCGTTGCGCCTCGGGCATGGTCAGCGCCAAGCGCTCGCGCACGGCGACCGGGGCGGTCTTGTGCGAGATGCCGAGGCAGAGGAGCTCGCCGCTCACGCGAATACCTCCGGCGTTTCGCGCTGCAGTTGGCGATGCGATGCGCGAGCCCTCATGCCGGGGTCTCCTCGCGCACGCGCGGCGGCTCGGTCGCCTCGTCGGCGACCAGCTCGTTGATCTCGACCACATACCGCTGCACCTTGACCAACTTGTAGGCCATGATCCCGACGTAGATCAGCAGCAGCGCCAAGAACACCAAGTAGGCGGCGGCGACGTAGCCGGCGTTGTCGGGAAGCGTGGTGGAGGCGAGCATCTAGCGGACCTGCAGTTCGGGAGCGGCGGAGCGGCGGGCGCGAACGCCGTCGTCTTCACCGAGCTTGCGCCGCAGCGCACGCAGTTGCGCGACGGTGTTCTTATGGGCCATCTCGTACTGCCAGAGCAGCACGTACAACAACGTCATGCCGATCAGGCAGACCAGGAAGGCCGTGGCCATGTGCGGTGGCAGGTTGCCGGTGCGGTCAAACGTCCGCGGGTGCACGGTCTGCGTGGCCGCGCGTACGGCGATGAAGTTCAACGGCACGAACGCGCCGGCGGTGATCGCGAAGACCGAGGCGTAGCGCGACTGACGTTCGCGGTCCTCGATCGAGAAGCGCAGCGGCGTGTAGGTCGCGTAGAGCAGGAAGATGATGAGGAAGCTGACGAGCGTCGGCTCATCCCACACCCACCAGTGACCCCACGAGGCCTTGGCCCAGATCGCGCCCGTGAGCAGGACGCCGACGCCGAGGATGACCGAGACGTGGATCGCGACATACGAGCGCAGGTCCCACTTCGAGTCGCTCGTGCGCAGGTGCATCACCGCGCAGATCCCGCCGAAGACGAAGCCGCAGAGCGCGACGATCGCCATCGGGACGTGGAGGTAGAAGATCTTCTGGAGGAAGCCCTGATCGGCGTCCATCGGCGCGTAGAACGCGGCCAGGGAGTACCCGGTGATCATGGTGACCACGGTCGCGACGGACAGCGTGAGAAGGCGGTTGCCGGACATCTGCGTTACCTGGCTCGGGCTCAGTCCTCGAGCAGGAAGTCGAAGACGGCGTAGGCGAGAAGCCCGAACACGAGATCATAGAGCCCGAGGATCGCCAGCCAGCGCCCGGGGAGCGCCGCCGCGCCCGCCGCGGCGAACGTGGGCGCCAGGAGCTTCGCCGTCCCGATCACCACCGGCAGCAGCAGCGGCAGCGCGATCAGGGGCACGATGAGGTCGCGCGCGCGGGTTTGGATGGCCAGGGCGCCCACCAACGTGCCAACCACGGCGATGGCGATATCGGCCAGCGCCAGCGCCACGACGGTCTGGCCGAGCACGGCGCCCGTGAGGTTGGGATCGAGCAGCATCAGCGCGAAGGCGGGCACCGCGATCAGCTCGAGGATCACGAGGAACGCGCCGAGCGCGAGCGCCTTGGCGACGAGCATCGCGGTCCGGTCGACGGGCGCCAGCAGGAAGCCGTCGAAGCCGCTCTCCTCCTGGTCGGCGACGAAGAGGCGGTTGATGCCGAGGATCGCGCTGAACAGCAGCGTCACGGTGAGGACGCCCGCGGCCAGCGAGCCCTCGACCGTGTTGGCCTGGAGGCTGAAGTGAAAGACGACGAGCGTCGTCACGCTGAACAGCGCCATCGCAGGGATGACCTGGAAGGTCCGCAGCTCCAGCCGCAGCTCCTTGCGCAGCAGCGCGCCGACGGCGGCGCGCGTGGAGGGCGGCGTGGGCGCGGTCATCGATACAACGCCCCGATCGCGTCGCGGTCGACGTCGCCGGCGGGCGCCAGCAGCTCGGTGCGCCCGGCACGCAGGCCGAGCGCGAGGTCGGCGCCGTGCAGGCCACCGACCGGGTCGTGGCTGGTGACCACCCGCGTGCGCCCCGATGCCGCGCCGATCAGCGGCTCGACCAGCTCGGCGGCGTGCGGGTCGAGGTTGGCGGTCGGCTCGTCGAGCAGCAGCAGCTCGGGGTCGTGCAGGACGCAGCGGGCGACGGCGGCGCGCTGGACCATCCCGCGCGAGTAGGTGTGGACCGGGTCGTCGGCGCGGTTGCGCAGGCCGACGGCGTTGAGCAGCTCTTCGACGCGCTCGTGCGGGGTGCCGTGCAGCCGGGCGTGGAAGCGCAGGTTCTCGCGCGCGGTGAGGTCGCGGTACAGGAGGCTGGCGTGGCCGAGGAACCCGATGCGGCCGCGGACGGCCCAGCCGGCTTGCGGGAGCTCGGAGCCCAGGACGGTCACGCTGCCGGCGTGGGGTCTGAGGAGCGTCGCGAGGACGCGCAGCATCGTCGTCTTTCCGGCGCCGTTGGGGCCGAAGATCACGAGCGTCCGCCCGGTCTGGAGCGTCAGCGAGACGTCGGCGAGGGCCTCGCGGTCGCCGTAGCGCCGCGTTAGCCCCGCCAGCTCAATGGCTGGGTTCGCCATCTTGGCGTTGCAGCGTGCCCACGGCGTGCTGGAGCACCGGGGCGATCACGGGGAAGAGCTGGCCGATGGCCTTCGGGCTGCCAGGGAAGTTGACGATCAGCGTGCGGTGCGCGATGCCCGACACACCGCGGGAGAGCATGCCCATCGGCGTGTGCTTGGCCGATTCGGCACGCAGCGCCTCGGCGATCCCGGGGGCGTCGCGCTCGATCACCGCGCGGGTGGCCTCCGGCGTGATGTCGTCGGGCGTGAAGCCCGTGCCGCCGGTGGTGAAGATCAGCGCGAAGCCGTCGTCGACGTAATGGTGCAGGCGATCTTCGATCAGGGCGTAGTCGTCGGGGACGACCTCCATCGCCTCGACGTCGGCGCCGGCCTCCTCGGCCAGCTGTGCCAGCAGCGGGCCGGACTCGTCCTCGCTCGCGCGGCGCGAGACGGAGGTCGAGACGGTCAGCACGCAGGTGCGCATCGTCTCGGAGACTAGAACCGCGCGGCGTTCAGCGCCGCCACGTGCCGCTCGCGCCGCCGCTCTTCTCCAGCAGGACGACCTCTTCGATCGCCACGCCACGCTCGACGCCCTTGACCATGTCGTAGACCGTGAGCGCCGCGACCGAGGCAGCCGTCATCGCCTCCATCTCGACGCCCGTGCGCGCGGTGACGCCCGCCGACGCCGTGATCGTGACCGTCCCGGCCTCGACATCCACGACGCCGTCGACGTCGACGTGGTCAAGTCCCATCGGATGGCAGAGCGGGATCAAGTCACCCGTCTTCTTGGCCGCCATGATCCCGGCGATCCGCGCAACGCCCAGCACATCGCCTTTCGGCGCATCCCCGGCCGCGACGATCCGCGCCGTCTCCGGCTTCATCCGCACCACCGCCCGCGCCACCGCTCGGCGCTCCGTCACCGGCTTGCCACCGACATCCACCATCCGCGCATCACCATGCTCGTCGAGGTGCGTCAGGCGGTCGGGCATCTAGGCCGACTCTAGCCCTCGTCGATCCGTGTCCACACAGCGGACCGGCCGCGACCGACCTGCAGCACGCCGTCGTCTTTGAGGCCATCGGCGGCGTCGCGGATCGTGGCGGGCGAGATGTCGGGCAGCGCGTCGAAGATCTGTGCCAACCGGAAGGTCCGCGGCGCCTGGGTCAGGATGTAGTTGCGCGCCTGCTCGTGCTTGGTCTGGCCGACGAGCTCCGCACCGGCCGCGATCTTGCGCTCGAAGTCGTCGTAGGCGTCGGCGATGATCTGGAGCAGGTACCGCGTCCATGGCCAGACGTCGTGCCCGCCGTCATGCCAATGCGCTTGGCTCATGCGCAGGGCCGCGTAGTACGTGTTCTTGCTCTCGAAGATCCGCTGTTCAATGCTGACGTAACGCGTTACTCCCCATCCGCCGCGGAGGAGCTCGTGGGTGGTGAGCAGGCGTGCGATGCGGCCGTTGCCGTCTTGGAATGGATGGACGGCGAGGAAGTCGAGGATGAGGGCGCAGACGGCGAGCAGGCCCGGGACCGCTGCGTCGGTGATCACCTCCTCATAGCGTGCGACGAGCTCGTTGAGATGCCACTCGGTCTGGCCGCCGGCAGGGACGGTCTTGAAGATCACTCGCACGCGTCCGCCCGCGCGCTCGCCGATGAGGTTGTCGCTCGTCTTGAGCTTCCCCGCGAGCGGATCGCCGGTGTGCTGCATGAGCAGTCGGTGCAGATGCAGGAGCAGGGGAACGGTGAGCGGCTCCCGCTCCCCTTTGGTCATTAGGTAGTCGGTGGCGTCGCGATAGCCCACGAACTCGAGCTCGGAACGGTCCCGATACGCCCCGGCTTTGTCCGGGTCTCGCAGGAACTTGAGCGCACGGTCGTCGTCGACGAACACGTTCTCGATCGCGCTCGACGCGGTGATCGAGTCAAAGCGGGTTTGGGCTGCCAGACGCTCAAGCACCTGCGGTGCCTGGCTGCGGTAAAGCCCCTCCCGTCCGCGACCCAGCTCGATGCGTCCGAGCAGCGTGACCACGTCGAGCGGCGGTGCGTCGAGCGCGGCGTGAATGTCAGAGAACGAGCGCAAATCAGGTAATCGCGGCTTATCTTGCCACTTTTAGCCGATTCCTTGCCACATTCTTTTGGGCCGCTCGACGGCGGCCGGGGCCCTCTAGGCCGTCGCCGGCGCGTACTGCGTCTTGGCGCGCTCGATGATGTCGAGCAGCTGTGCCTCGTCGCCTGCGCGGATGAGGGCGATGGGGTCGGGTGAGCCGTTGACGATGGACTCGAAGAAGTCCTTGCGGTCCTGGTAGGTGGGCAGCGTGCCCTTGGCCCAGCCGCGGACGTCGTTGAGCATGATCGCCAGGCGGGCGTAGTCCTCGCCGAACTGGGCGGAGATCTCGCGCTTCATGCGCTTGGCCAGCGCGGGGGATGCGCCGGCGGTGGAGATCGCGATGGCCAGTGGGCCGGTGCGGACGATCGCCGGGAGGATGAAGTTGCACAGCGGCGGGACGTCGACGATGTTGACCAGCATCGCGCGGCGCTCGGCGTCCTCGTAGATCGCGATGTTGGTGTCGGTGTCGTCGGTGCAGGCGATGACCATGAAGATGCCCTCGAGGTCTTGCGGTCCGGCGTACTGGCGCTGCTCCCAGCGGATCGAGCCCTCGCGCGCCAGCTCTTCCAATTCTGGCCCGATCTCGGGCGAGATCACGGTGACGTCGCCGTCGCAGGCGAGCAGGCCCTCGGCCTTCTCCAGCCCCAGCGCGCCGCCACCGATGACCAGGCAACGCCGCCCGCGCAGCTTCAGGCAGGCGATGTAGAAGGGCGTGTCCAGCATGTCGCGCACGCAGGTCTGGTCACAGACCCCGCGCTTGAACTGGCAGACGCATTCCTTCCCTTCATAAGCAGCGGCAGGCATCTCGAACAGGGTAGACGGCCGTACCCTGTGACAGAGATCACGATGGCGCCCTCGTACTTCACCGACGACTCTCTGCTGCGGCGCGTTCATCGCGAGAAGGTCGTTGCGCTGTCCGGCCCGCGCGCGCTGCTGATGATGGCCGCGCATCCCGTGGCGTTCGAGGGGTTCTTCATGGCGACGGGCTCGCTCGACGATCCCTACAAGCGCCTGCGGCGCACGGCCGAGGTGATGGACGTGATCGCCTGGGGTCCAAAGGCCGAGGCCGACCGCAAGACCCGGCGCGTGCGCGCCATGCACGCGCGGGCGTCCGGGGTCCTGCCCCACGACGCTGGCCGCTTTCCCGCCGGCACGCCATGGGCGGCGGATGATCCGGAGTTGTTGTTGTGGATCATCGCCTGCCTGGTCGACTCGGCCGTCATCGTCTACGAGCGCTACGTCACCGGGCTGAGCGCCGCCGAGCGCGACGCCTACTGGCAGGACTACCGCATCATCGGCCGGCTCTTCGGCTTGCGCGACGCCGACATGCCCGCGACCTGGGACGACTTCGAGGCCTACATGTCGGCCATGCGGCGCTCGGGCGACCTGCACGTGACGCCGACGGCGCGCGAGGTCGGCATCGAGGTCGTGCTGCGTCCGCCCCTGCCGCTGAAGGTCCGGCCGCTGGTCGAGCTGGCGAACTTCATCACCGTGGGCCTGCTTCCGCGCGGCATTCGCCGCGGCTACGGCTTCTCATGGGATCCGGCGCGCGCGATCGCCCTGCGCGGCGGCGCCGAGTACGTCAAGCGCGTGCTCGTGCCGCTGCTGCCGTCGAGCCTGCGCTACGTGCCGGCGGCCGCCTGAGGCGCGACCGGCGCGGGCTCCGCGCCAGCTCTTGGCCAGTAGTCGTCGCTTTCCCGGTGCAAAGCGATGCACTTTCTGGCAGACGGCGTTCCTGCCAATCCGGCAAGTCTAGGTTCCGCCTCCTCGAGTCCGAGCGGCGGGAGGCGCCGGTCAAGGGGGCGAGCACCGTTGTCGTGGCGAACGTGAGGCAGGACGCGTTCGTCGCCACGGCCCTCGCACGGACCCTAGCGGCGTTTCCGGCGTGCGGGTCGGAAACGCCGCTACCTCCGTCGCAGTGACTTCATCGTGCGTGCCACCACGGTGAGCGCGGGTGCCGCCCCTTCGCGGAGCCCGCGCTCACGGTCGGCATCGCGCGTCGAGCGCAGGCGTGCCACCGCCCGCACGGTGCGCGCCAGCGCGCGGTCATACGGAAACCACCAGAACGCCTTGCCGCGCGGCGGGTCCCAGGTGACGACCTTCGGCTCGGCGCAGGTGCGCAGCGCGATCGCGCCACGAGCGCGCCCGATGCCCGAGCCGTGCACGCCGCCCCAGGGCAGCTGCGGCGCGCTGCGGGCGACGTGGTGGTCGTTCATCCACACCATGCCGACGCGGAGCTGCTGGGCGATGCGCTCACCCTTATAGCGATCAGCGGTCCACACTGATGCTCCCAGGCCGAGGGTGCTGTCGTTCGCGGCGGCGATCGCGTCCTCCTCGCGGTCGACCACGGTGACGGCGACCACGGGGCCGGGCGCCTCCTCGCGTGCCAGCCGCGCGCCGGCCGGCACGCCGGCCAGGACGGCCGGAGCGCAGAAGGCGCCGCTGAACCCGGCCACGTCCACCGGCCCACCGCAGTGCAGCGTCGCGCCCTGGGCGACGGCGTCGTCGAGCAGCTCGACCACGCGCCCCAGCCGCTCGCCGCCGACCAGCGGGCCGATCTCGGTCTCGGGATCGCTCGGATCGCCCACGCGCAGCGCCCGCGCCCGCGCGATCAAGCCCGCGAGCAGCTCGTCGGCGACCTCGCGCAGCACGTAGACGCGCTCGATCGAGCCGCCGGACTGCCCCGCGTTGGCAAACGCGCCCCAGGCGATGCCCTCCACGGCGCGGGCGATGTTGGCGTCGGCGCAGACGATTGCCGCGTCGGTCCCGCCCAGCTCGGCGACGACGCGCTTGACCCCGCGCGCGCACTCCTCCAGCACCTTGGCGCCCGCCAGCGCCGAGCCGGTGAAGCGCACCTGCGCGACCGGTGCCTCCACCAATGCCCCGCCCGTCGCCGCATGGCCTTGAACGACCTGCAGCAGCCCGGGCGGCAGCCCGGCGCGCGCGAAGACGCGCGCGACGCGCGCGCCGCTGAGCGCCGCGTGCGGCGACGGCTTGAGCACGACGCCGTTGCCGGCCATCAGCGCGACGGCGACGTCGCCCAGCGGCGTGGCGAACGGCTCGGCGGCAGGACCGAGGACGGCGACGACGCCGAGCGGCTCATAGCTCCAGCGCGCGCGGGTCAGCGGATGCAACACGCGCGACAGCGCGGCGCGCTCGCCCGACAGGATCCGCGGACCGGCCTCGCCGAGCCACTGCAGCGTCTCGATCGCCGGCAGCAGCTCACCGATCTCGACCTCCGTGCGTGGCCGCCCCTGCTCACGGCAGATCAGCTCGACCAGCTCATCGGCTTCGTCGATGACGGCCTGCGCAGCACGCGCCATGTAGCGCGCACGATCGCTGAGTCGCAGCTGCGCCCACAGCCCTTGCACCGCGCGCGCCTCGGCGACGGCGGTCAGGACGTCGTGCTGTGACGCCATGGCGACCGTCCCGAGCGCCTCGCCGGTCGCGGGCGCCACGGAGCTCAGCGTCATCCGTCCAGCCCCCGCGCCCGCCGGATCGCCGCGACCCGTTCGGCGAACGGCGCCTCCTGGCCGTCGGGCTCGTAGAAGCGGACGCCCTCCAGGCCGGGCGGCAGAACCTGCTGGGGCGAGACGTGGCCCGGGCGGTCGTGGGGATAGTCGTAGCCCTCGTCGGCCAGCGGACCGGAGCGCAGGTAGGCGGGCGGTGCCTGCGCACCGTGCTCGCGCACGTGGGCGCGCGCCGCGCCGAGCGCCTTGTAGGAGGCGTTGGACTTGGGCGCGAGGGCGAGGTACACGGCGCACTGGGCCAGCGCGTGGGCGCCCTCGGGCAACCCCACCAACTCGATCGCCGCGGCGGTGGAGGTCGCGACCATCAGCGCCCGCGGGTCGGCGTTGCCGATGTCCTCGGAGGCGAAGATCACCATGCGCCGGACGATGAACCGCGGGTCCTCGCCGCCCTCCAACATGATGGCCAAGTAGTAGAGCGAGGCATCGACGTCGCTCGCGCGCGTCGACTTGATCCACGAGGAGATCAGGTCGTAGTGCTGGTCGCCGGCGCGGTCGTAGCGGACCGCCTTGCGCTGCAGCGCGCTCTCGGCGCCGGCCAGGGCGACGGTACCGGACCCATCCGCCCCCGCCGTCTCGGCCGCCAACTCCAGCGCGCCGAGCGCGCTGCGCGCATCGCCGCCGCTGCGCTGGGCCAGGAACGCCACGGCCTCGTCGTCGATCGTCACGTCGCCCAGCTCACCGCGCTCGATCGCGCGGCGCAGCAGCGTCTCGACGTGCTCGGCGGTCAGCGATCGCAGCTCCAACACCTGGGAGCGCGAGAGCAGCGCGCCGTTGACCGAGAAGTAGGGGTTCTCGGTCGTCGCGCCGATCAGCGTCACCAAGCCCTCTTCGACCGCGGGCAACAGCGCGTCCTGCTGGGCCTTGTTGAAGCGGTGGATCTCGTCGAGGAAGAGGACGGTCGAGCGGTCGCCGCGGCGGCGCTCGCGTGCACGCGCGATGACCTGCGTGACCTCGGCCTTGCCGGCCTGGACCGCGCTGAGCTCCTCGAAGGCCGCATCAGCGCTGGTGGCGACGATCCGCGCCAGCGTCGTCTTGCCGGTGCCGGGTGGCCCGTGCAAGATCATCGAGAACGGGCGGCCGTGCTCGATCGCCACGCGCAGCGACGAGCCCTCGCCGAGGACATGTTCTTGGCCGACGAGCTCGGCCAGGGTGCGCGGGCGCATGCGCGCCGGCAGCGGGGCGTTCGGATCTGACGCGGACCCGCCCGCCCCATGCTCGGCGTCGCCGAAGGAGAACAACTGATCGGACACTGCCGCCAGGATCGCAGCCGGCGCGGCCGGTGGGCTGACCGCGGAGCGTTACTGTCTTGCGCCATGGCCCTCGAGGACCGCGCCGTCGAGCTGCTGCGCCAGCTCATCCGTCACCGCACGGTCAACCCGCCGGGCGATGAACGGGCGCTGCAGGAGGAGCTTGCGGTCCTCTTTCGCGACGCCGGCTTCGAGGTCGAGCTGCGCGGTCGCACGCCGGAGCGCCCGAACCTCGTGGCGCGCCTGCGCGGCGCCGCCGACGGGCCGGTGCTCGGGCTGCTGTCGCATGTCGACACGGTCCTGGCCGATCCGGCCGAGTGGCAGCGCGACCCGTGGTCGGGCGACCTGGTCGACGGCGAGGTCTGGGGTCGCGGCGCACAGGACATGAAGTCCCAGACCGCCGCGGAGGTCGCCGCGGCACTTGACCTGGCCGAGTCCGGCTGGCGGCCGGCCCACGGCGACCTGCTGGTGATCGTGGTCGTCGACGAGGAGAACGGCGGCGGCGAGGGCGCGATCTGGCTGACCGAGCACCACCCCGAGCTCGTGCGCTGCGACTTCCTGCTCAACGAGGGCGGGGGCACCGTCATCCCGCACGGCGACGAGCGCCTCTACGGCGTGTGCACGGCCGAGAAGGGCGTCTTCAGATTCTCGCTGACCACGCGCGGGCGGGCCGGCCACGCCTCGATGCCCAACGTCTCCGACAACGCGCTGCCCAAGCTCGCGCCGCTGCTCGCCGCGCTGGCCGACCGCCGGCCCGAGCCCGACATGACCGAGGCGCCGCAGGCGCTGCTGGCTGCCCTCGACCTGCCCGACCTCGACGCGCTGCGCGCCGCCAACCCGGCGCTGGCGGCCTTCTTTGAGCCGATGGCGTCGGTGACGTTCGCGCCGACGATCATCAGCGCGGGGAGCAAGATCAACGTCATCCCCAGCAGCGCGACGCTGACCGTCGACTGCCGCGTCCCGCCCGGGCACACGCGCGAGACCGCGGCGCTGCGGCTCCGGGAGGTGATCGGCCACGAGGACGGCTACGAGGTCACCTGGCTCGAGGAGGTCGTCGGCAACGGCTCGCCGGTGCAGTCGGCGCTGATGGACGCGATCACCCACTTCCTCGCGGCCGAGGATTCGGACGCGCGGATCGTGCCGACGATGCTCCCGGCCTACACCGACTCACGCGCGTTCCGCGACGCCTTCCCGGAGTGCGTGGCCTACGGCTTCTTCCCCCAGCGGGAGATGACCCTTGGCGAGATGTGGCCGCTGGTTCACGGCAAGGACGAGCGGATCAAGGCGGCCGATGTCGGCTTCGCCGCGCGGGCCTACAAGGCCATTGCCATGGAACTCCTCGGATAAGCGCGCCGCTCGACGCGCCGTCGGTCATCTGTCCAGGCTGGGCGCGATGAGGGTGCATCGGGGCGGGTGCCCGCCGATGGGAGTTGCAGCGGCGAGCCGGGTTTGGCCGCCGTCCTCGCTCCAGTCTCGCCATGCTCCCCGCCCTTGCCCCAGGGCGTCGCTTGCCGGTGCGCGCCGCGCTTCTCGCGTCGGCGACGCTGGCCGCGCTCGCCCCCTCCGCGTCGGCCGACGTCTCCGTCCCGGGCGCCCGGCTCTCGGGGATCAGCAGCCCCGACGCGATCGTGTCCGATCGCGCGGCGGGGGGCGAGCGGGTCTTGCGACTGCGCTCCACGCGGACGCCGAGTGCGACCGTGACGCTCGATCGACCCGCGTCCGCGATCACCGTGCAAGTGCGCGGCACCGCCTGCGGCGGCTCCCCGTCGTTGCGGCTCGTGGTGGACGGGGCGAAGTCCACGGTGCGGTCGGTGTCGGACGGTGGCTACACGACGCTGACGATCCCGCGAGCGCTCGCGGCCGGGCGCCATCGCATCGGTGTCGCGCTCGCGTCGGCGTCGAAGAGCAAGCGCTGCCGTCGGGCCGTGATGGTCGACACGATCAGGGTGAAGGTCGACGCCACCTCGCCGAAGCTCGCCCAGACCGCCGCTGTGGGCGTTGGCCTGCAGGATGTGGTGAACGTCCTCGACGTCCCGATCGCGCCGGCCGCCGCGCCGCCCGTGCCAGCTCCCTTCCTGCCGCCGCCGAGCTCGGCGGCGCCGCCGGCCGCCGCCACGCCGTCGCCGAGCTCAACGGTGCCGCCGTCCACGACCGTGCCGCCGTCCACGACCGTGCCGCCGTCCACGACCGTGCCGCCGTCCACGACCGTGCCGCCGTCCACGACCGTGCCACCGTCCACGACCGTGCCACCGTCCACGACCGTGCCACCGAGCACGACGGAGCCGCCGTCGACCACCGAGCCGCCGTCGACCACCGAGCCACCGTCCACAACCGAGCCACCGTCCACAACCGAGCCACCCTCCACGACCGAGCCGCCGACCACCACGCCTCCTCCTCCTCCTCCTCCGCCGCCACCGGTCGAGACGGGCCCGCGTCTGCACTGGGCCCCGCCCGCGCTGACCGCGCCGACGACGCTCGTCGTGCCGCAGGGCGATAAGTCCTACACGTTGGACACGACCAAGGACTACATCATCGATCTCGGCGCCGTCACCCACAACGGGACGGTCAGGATCACCGGCGGCCACAACGTCGTGATGATCGGCGGACGCATCGCCCTGTCGCAGGTCTCGCCGACCCCGCTCGCGTTGGGCATCAAGAACAGCACCGGCACCGTCCACGTCGAGGGCGTCGAGTTCGACGGCACCAGCGGCCGCGAGATGGACGCGATCCAGATCATGGCGCCGGATGCCGTCGTGCAGGTCGAGAACGTGCGCGCCAACGGCCTGCTCGGCACCTATGACACCAACCACAGCGACGTGATCCAGCCGTGGGGCGGGGTCCGCGCGCTGCGCGTCGACCGCCTCACCGCCGACTCCAACTACCAGGGCATCTTCACGCGGCCCGATCAGGGCGCGATCGGCTCGGTCGACCTCCGCCACGTCGACCTGACCTTCAACAACAGCCAAGCGACCTCGTCGGGCGGCTACCTGCTGTGGATGACGACCGACTGCGACATGGCGCCGACGACGCTCTCGGACGTCTACATCCAGCCGCGCGCGGGGAAGTCCGTTGGCACCGCAGTGTGGCCGGCGACCAACGACGCGAACTGCCCCGCGAAGCTCGCCGGGTCCCAGGTCACCTGGCCGAGCCTCCCGGTCACTGGGGCGGTCACCGGCGGCGCGCCGGCCGACGGTGCGTTCGTGCCGGAGGGCCTCGCCGGTCCCGGCTACGTCTCTCCAGGTTACGAATCGGTGACCTAGTCGGTGGCGGACTTGCCTCAAGACGCCTGACCGATGACACTGCGCCGGTGCGCATCGTCCGCTTTGGGGGGCCCGTCGCTGCCCTTGTGCTGGCCCTCGGCGTGGGTTCGTCGCTCGCGGATCCGGCCCCGGATCGCATCGTCGGGTCCGCGCCGGCCTCCGCCTTTGCGGGCAACCACCACGTCAAGGTCGTCCGTTTGGTCGCTCGGGCCGACCGGTTGGCCGTGCGCATCCGGTTGCGCTGCGGCAAAGGCACGACGGCGCTGCTGACGCTCGACCGGCGCACGGTCGTCCGCCGTCGCATCGCCACGCGCCGCCTCCGAGAGATCACGGTGGCCTTCGTCACGCCAGCGGGACGTCATCGCGTCGCGCTGACCTCTCGCGGTGGTACGAGCGCTCGCTGCCGCCGGCCGTTGGGGACCGGCGCGGTGCGGTTCCTGGCCCGGGACGGCGCCGGCCCGGTCAGCGGCCAGAACCCTTCGACGGGCGCCGGGCCCGGGGCCGGCGAGGTCACGGGGGCGGCGCCCGCTGGCCCAACCACCACGATGCCCGCGAGCACGCCGCCCGCCGTGTCCGCGCGACCCAAGCTGACCTGGGCGCCGCCGACGCTGTCCTCACCCACGACGATCACCGTGGCCCAAGGCGACCAGCGCATCAGCCTCGACACGACCAAGGACTACATCATCAAGCTGGGCTCCGCGACGCATGCCGGAGGCCTTGGCCTCAGCGGTGGCCGCAACGTCGTCGTGATCGGTGGCCGGATCGCCCCGCCCGCCGGTTCGGGCCTGGCCGTCGGGCTGGGCATCAGCAATGCCACGGGCACGGTCCACGTCGAGGGCGTGTCGTTCGACGGCGCGTCCGGACGCGAGTTCGATGCCATCCAGATCAACGCGCCGAAGGCCACGGTGCAGCTCGAGAACATCCGCGCCACCGGCTTGCGCGGCAGCTATGACACCAACCACACGGACGTCGTTCAGCCATGGGGCGGTGTGGCCCGGCTGCGCATCGATCGCCTCACGGCGACCACTAACTACCAGGGCATCTTCAACCAGCCCGACCAGGGTCCGATCGGCCCGGTCGACCTGCGCCACGTCGACCTCGCCTACGACAACGTCGGCGCGAAGACCGGCGGGTACCTGCTCTGGTTGAGCAACGGGTGTTCCACTGCCACCACGGCGCTGACCGAGGTGTACGTCAAGGGCCGGCCGGGGTCGAGCCTCGGCTCGACCGTCTGGCCGCCGACGGGCCAGGCGACCAACTGCCCGGCCGTCGTGTCGGGCACCACCGCCGGCTGGCCGTCCCTACCGATCACGGGCGTCGCGCGCTGGGGTGCGCCGGCGGGTGGGTCGTTCGTGCTGCCGGCCGATGCCGGCACGGCCTACCGCTCGCCGGGCTATAGCTGAGCCGGGCCACGACTTCAGCCATTTGTCCAAGTGACCAGCATCAATCCCGGTCGGGCGCAAGAGACCGTCGATAGGACGTGTGACCGCCGGAGGGCTTCCTCCCGGTCAAGGTCCCACGTGGACCGAACGCCCCTGCCGCCAGCGCACCGCCCCGGTTGCGCTCTCCCCACACCCGAGGAATCCCGAATGCCGTCCCCGCGTCTCCGCGGGCTGCCCACGCCTGGGCGCCTGCGCCCGGCCATCGTCGCCGCCCTTGCCGCCCTGCTCATGATCCCGGCTGCCGCCTCGGCCGACGTCACGGTGACCACCACGCCCGGCGAGTCGTTCACCTCGTCGGCCACCTACATCCGCGCCGTCGCAGATGGGGCGGCCGAGGGCGGCAAGACGCTGGCGATGTACACGGCCGGGACCGCGCAGGCGACGGTCACGCCCTCGTCGCCCACCAGCTCGATCGCGGTCCTCCTACGCGGCACGGAGTGCGACGGCGCCCCGACGCTGCAGGTGACCGTCGACGGCGTGAAGACCGTGACCTTCACGGTCGCCGCGACCAAGTACTCCAACTACACCGTTGCCAAGAGCCTGTCCGCCGGCTCGCACACGATCGCGCTCGCGCTGACCAACGACCACAGCAGCGCGTCGTGCGACCGCAACGTCTACGTCGACACCGTGCGCACGCTCAGCCCATCCGTGAGCGGTCCGGTGACGGCGGTCGCCGTCTCCTCGAAGCTCCGCTGGCCCGCGCCGGCGCTCACGGCGCCGACGACGATCGCTGTCGCCCAAGGGGACCAGACCTACACCCTCGACAAGACCAAGGACTACGTGCTGAACCTCGGCACCACGACCCACCAGGGCAACGTCACGATCAGCGGTGGGCGCAACGTGGTCATGAAGGGTGGGGCGATCGCCTTGCCAGCGACCTCGACGAAGAGCACCGCGCTCAACATCGTGGGCAGCGTCGGGATCGTGCAGGTCGAAGGCGTCCTGTTCAACGGGGCCACCCACGAGATGGATGCGATCCAGATCAACGCGCCCGCGGCGATCGTGCAGGTGGAGAATGTGCGCGCGGTCGGCCTGCTCGGCTCCTTTGACACCAACCACACCGACGTGATCCAGCCGTGGGGCGGCGTGAAGGACCTGCGCGTCGACCACCTGACCGCGGACTCGAACTACCAGGGCATCTACACACGTCCTGACCAGGGCGGGATCGGGTCCGTCGAGTTGCAGAACGTCGACCTCACGTTCAACGCTGCCGACGCGACGTCCTCGGGCGGCTACCTGCTCTGGATGACCAACGGCTGCGCGATGGCGCCAACCACGCTCTCCAACCTCTACCTCACGCCGCGCCTGGGGACGAGCCTCGGGTCGGCGGTCTGGCCGGCCACCAACGACGCGTCCTGCCCGTCGAAGCTCACGGGCAACACGGTCAGCTTCCCCAAGCTGCCGGTCACCGGTGGCGTCATCGGCGGCGCGCCGCCGGCCGGCGCGTTCGTCCCGGCGGGCAAGGCGGGCACCGCCTACGCCTCCCCCGGCTATCAGTGAGCGCCGGCGGCGCCCGCCAGCACCGCGTCGCACAGCGCGTGCCAGCCGGCGCAGATCTCGTCCACGGACATCCCGCGCGCGTCGCGCTGGTAGAGGAACGGCTGGGCGCTCAGCGGCCCGAGTAGCGCGTCGACGAGGTACTCGTGGTGCTCGGTCTCGCCCAGCGCCTGACGCAGGAGCAGCGAGACGTGGGTGCGGTAGAAGGCGTAGACCGGGTGGCCGTAGCGCTTGCCACCGGCCAGCAGCTCACCCGCCTGGATGTAGACCGCGTGGCTGTCGAGGAACGTCAGAACCCCCTCGCCGAAGGCATGCAGGCGCTCGGCGGGCGGGGCGCCCGGGCCTAGCGGCGCGGCGCCGCGGATCAGCTCGTCCTGGAAGGCCTGCTCGGGCTCGGAGATCAGCGCGCGCAGCAGCGAGGAGCGGTCGCCGAAGCGGCGGTAGAGCGTGCCCTTGCCGACGCCGGCCTCGGCGGCGACGTCGTCCATCGACATGCAGTCGATGCCGACGCGGTCGATCAGGCGTGCGGTCGCGCAGAGGATGCGCTCGCGGTTGCGCCGTGCGTCGGCGCGCTCCCGATCTGCCGGTGCTGGGCCCGACATCGGAAGCTCGAAGGGTGGCGCCACATAGAGCACCTTAAACCGCCTGGGAGTCCCGGGCTCCCACTCTTGCGGCCAGGACGCCGAGCAACTCCTCCAGCGCGGTGCGCAGATCGGGCTCGATCAGGTGGCCGTCGTCGCCGAACGCGCCGTGGGCCTGGCCGACCGGCAACTCGCCGTCGAGCACGTCGGCGCCGATGATGCCGAGGATCTTCTTGGTCTCCGCCTGGGCCCAGACCGCGCCGAAGAGGCCGGTGGAGGCGCCGAGCACCGCGGTGGGCTTGCCCTTCAGCGCGCTGTCGGGGAAGGGGCGCGAGGCCCAGTCCAGCGCGTTCTTGAGCACGCCGGGGATCGAGCCGTTGAACTCGGGGGTGGAGATCAGGATGCCGTCGGCCTCGGCGATCGCCTCACGCAGACGCGCGACGGCCTCAATCGGATCCCGCCCACCCTCGACGTCGAGATCGGCGTCGTATGGAGGCAGGTCCCGGAGGCCGTCGTAGACCTCCAGCTCCACCCCGGACGGCAGCGAGAGCGCCGCCGCCCGGAGGAGGGCCGTGTTGTGGGACCCGCTTCGGAGGCTTCCGGAGAGGCCGAGGATCCGGATCGCAGACATGTGGCTCCTTACGCCTGCTTGACGAGCTGCAGGTCGACGGTGAGGGTGACCTCCCAGGCCAGCGAGTCGTTGCCGTTGGGGAGGGCGTTCTGCCAGGTGAGGCCGAACTCGCGGCGGTCGACGGTCGTCGACAGCTCGAACGCGATGCGGTCGTTGCCGAAGGGGTCGGGGCCGGCGGCGATGTTGCCCTTGGCGACGACGGGCTTGGTGACGCCACGGATCGTGAGCTCGCCGGCGACCTCGCCGGTCCCGTCCTCGTTGACCGTGATGTCGGTCGAGCGGAACGTGACCGTCGGGGTGACCTCGGCGTTGAAGAAGTCCTCGGCGAGGAGATGGCCCTTGAAGTTGGGCTCGTCGATCGTGACCGACGCGACGTCGGCAGAGCCGGTGAGGACGCCGTCGGCGTAAGCCGCGTCGTACTTCTCGAAGGAGCTGCGGAACGTGGCCAGGCCGTTGTACTTGACGCCGAAGCCGATGGAGCTGTGGACGGGATCGAGGCCGTAGGTGCCGGCGGGGATCTCGGTGATCGTGGTGCTCATGGGGAGGTTCTCCTGAGGGTAAGATGTGGACTGTGGTCCGCTTATGGAGGACACTATAGCGGACTCCGGTCCGCTTTTGTCAAGTCGGTGTCCGACCGTCAAGGGTTTGGCGCTTGCGGCCGATGGAAGAGGACGTGTCTGCGTCTGCCTCTTCGTCTTCCCCTGCCCCGACGATCGCGAAGGTGACCAAGGGCGCGAACGAGCCGAACCTCAACACGCTCAAGGGCACCACGACCGCGATCCCCAAGCAGTCGTTCTCCGAGAAGCTCCAGCAGTTCGGCACCGACTGGCAGGGCTTCGGCTCGCTGGTCTTCATCGTGATCATCGCCGTGGTCATGTGGCGTCTCTTGAAGACGATGCCCAAGACCAAGCCGGTCGAGATCAAGCCCGACGCCAACGTAGAGGTCGCCTGGTCCGACATCGCCGGCGTCGACGAGGCCAAGATGGAGCTCCAGGAGGTCGTCGACTTCCTGAAGGACCCCGAGCGCTTCGTCAAGGTCGGCGCGCGCGTGCCCGCCGGCGTCCTGCTGCACGGTCCGCCCGGCACCGGCAAGACGCTGCTGGCCAAGGCCGTGGCCCACGAGTCCGGCGCGACCTTCTACGCGCAGTCGGCGTCCTCGTTCGTCGAGATGTTCGCCGGCCTCGGCGCCGCCCGCATCCGCCGTCTGTTCCGCGAGGCGGGCAAGCACGAGCCGGCCATCATCTTCATCGACGAGCTCGACGCCGTCGGCGCCAAGCGCGGCAGCGACAACAACTCCGAGCGCGAGCAGACCCTCAACCAGCTGTTGGTCGAGATGGACGGCTTCTCGTCCTCGGGCCGCGTCGTCGTCATGGCCGCCTCCAACCTGCTCGAGAAGCTCGACCCGGCACTGCTGCGCCCCGGCCGCTTTGACCGTCAGGTCTTCGTCTCGCCGCCCGACGTCGAGGGCCGCCGGCGCATCCTCGCCGTCCACACCGCCAACAAGCCGCTGGCCGCCGACGTCGACCTGCAGAAGGTCGCCCAGCAGACCAGCGGCCTGTCGGGCGCCGAGCTGGCCAACCTCTGCAACGAGGCCGCGATCTTCGCCGCGCGCCGCGGCGTGGAGGCCGTCGGCCGCGAGGACTTCGACGACGCCCTGGAGCGGGTCGTCGCCGGCGTGCAGTCCAACACCACGCTCAACGAGCACGAGCGCCGCGTCGTCGCCTACCACGAGGCCGGCCATGCGCTGACGCGCGAGCTGCTCGAGACGACCGAGCGCACGCACAAGATCTCGATCGTTCCCCGTGGCAACGCGCTCGGCTTCGTCCTCAACCTGCCCGACGAGGACAGCTACCTCAAGACGCGCGAAGAGCTCATCGACCAGATCACGGTCCTGCTCGGCGGGCGCGTCGCCGAGGAGATCGTCTTCGGCGCGGTGACCACCGGTGCGGCCAACGACCTGCACCGCGTCGCCGAGATCACGCACGCGATGGTCCACGAGTACTCGATGGGCACCTCGACGGCCGGCGTCCGCGCCGTCACCGACCACAACATCGTCTCCGACCTCACCCGCCGCATCCGCGACGAGGAGCAGCAGGAGCTGGCCTTCGAGGCCCAGCGCGCCGCCTACGACCTCATCACGTCACACCGGCCGAAGCTCGAGGAGCTCGCCAACGCGCTGCTCGAGCGCGAGACGCTGGATCGCGACGAGATCGACACGATCATGGCCGGCATCCCACCGGTCAACCGCCGTCGCCCCTACGCGGTCCCGGCGCCGCCGGCGCGTCCGCACATCGCCGCGGTCACGCCGCTGCCCCATCCGGGCGGCGAAGACGACAACGTGGCGTAGCGCCACCGACCGTTCGCTTCCCACTAATGTCGCGCGCCATGTTCGCGCGCATCGACCACGTGGGCGTCGCCGTCGAGGATCTCGACGCCGCCATCGCCCTCTATGAGAAGACGTATGAGATGGAGCTCGTCCACCGCGAGACGGTGACCGAGCAGGGCGTCGAGGCCGTGCTGCTGGACGTCGGCGAGAACCACGTGGAGTTGCTGGCGGCGCTCGGGCCCGACACGCCCGTCGGGAAGTTCCTGGCCAAGAAGGGCCCGGGAATCCACCATGTCGCCTACCAGGTGACCGACATCGACGCGACGTTGGCGGCGCTGAAGGCAGCCGGGACCAGGCTCATCGACGAGACGCCGCGGGTCGGCATCCGCGGCTCGCGGGTCGCCTTCCTGCACCCGGCGGCCAGCGGCGGGGTGCTGACGGAGATCGTCGAGCCGGCGCACTGAGGGCAAGTAGGATCGCCGGCATGGCTCAGCGCATCTCGATCGGCTTCCACGCCAGCCCCCCATTGGCGACCCGCGTCAGCGACCAGGAGCTAGAACGGCTTCATGGTGCCCTCGGCACCGAGGGCTGGCATGACGTCGAGGCCGAAGATGGATCGATTCGTCTTAACCTTAAGCACGTCCTGTGGCTGCGGGTCGAGAAGGACGAGCAGCGGGTGGGGTTCGGGATCGGGAGTTAGACCCGACACGCGCGACCTGTCCATTCGGGCAGGCGGTGTTGCTGCACGGCGGGAAAGCCGTAACCTCCCGCATTCGGGCCGGCCACTGATGGACTGTCGCGCTCAATACCTCTATGGCCTGCACCGTCTCGCTCATCGTGCGCTGCTTCAACGAGGAAGCGCATATCGGACGTCTTCTGACAGGTGCGCTGCGGCAAACGCGACCGCCCGAGGAGATCATCGTCGTCGACTCCGGGTCGACCGACGCCACGCTCGCGATCGCCTCGCAGTTCGGCGTCAAGGTCGTCCACATCCGGCCCGGCAGCTTCTCCTTCGGCGGCTCGCTCAACCGTGGCATCGAGGTGGCTCAGGGCGACATATGCGTCTTCGCCAGCGCGCACGTCTACCCGGTCTACGACACCTGGCTGGAGCACCTCGTGGCGCCGCTGGAGGAGGACGAGACGGTCGCCCTCTCCTACGGGCGTCAGGTGATCCCCGCCCACGGGCAGTTCTCCGAGGGCCGCCTGCTCGAGCAGTGGTTTCCCGCCACGTCGAATCCCCGCCAGCGGGACCCCTTCTGCAACAACGCCAACTCGGCGATCCGGCGGGCGGTCTGGCGCGATCTTCCGTTCGACGAGGACTTGACGGGCCTCGAAGACCTTGACTGGGCCAAGCGCGTGCTGGAGCAAGGCAATGTCCTGGCCTACTGCGCCGAGGCGCCGATCGTGCACGTCCACGACGAGGTGTTCGGCCAGATCGTCAACCGCTACCGCCGCGAGGCGATCGCCCACAAGACGATCTACGACGAGCAGGAGATGTCGGCGCTCCACGCGATCCGGCTCGCGCTCCAGAACGTCGTCCTCGACGCGCTGGCCGCCCGGCGCGAGGGCCGGCTGGCGGCCGAGGCCCGCGGGATCGTCCGGTTCCGGCTGGGGCAGTTCTACGGCGCCTACCGCGGCTTCCGCCAGCACGGCCCCGTCTCCCAGCTGCTGCGCTGGCGTTTCTACTACCCGCCGAAGTCCGGCGCCGTCCCGCCGTCTGAGGAGCAGGCCGTCCCGGGCAACATCATCAACTACGACGAGCTGCCCAGCGAGGATCGCGCGTGAGCGCCTTCATCGACATCTCGGTGCCGCTGGCGCCCGGCATGGTCGCCTGGCCGGGCAGCCCGAACGTCGAGGCGCCGTACTTCCTGGCGATGGCCGACGGCGACCCTGCCAACGCGACGCGGCTGTCGCTCGACGTCCACTGCGGCACGCACGTCGACGCGCCGCTGCACCAGATCGACGGCGCCGCGCCGATGGCGTCCATGGCGCTAGACGACCTCTGCGGTCCGGCGGTCGTCGCCGAGATCGGCGACGCCAGGCGCATCGGGCCCGCCGAGCTCGCCGCAGCGGTGCCTGACGGCGCGACCCGGATCCTCCTGAAGACCTCCAACTCGCGCGGCGGCGTCGCGGACGACGCCTTCGACGAGGACTACGCGGCGATCACCGCGGACGGGGCGCAGTGGCTGGTCGATCGCGGCGTGCGCCTCGTCGGTATCGACTACCTGTCGATTCAGCGCTACGACGATGACGCCACAACGCACAAGATCCTGCTCCAGGCGCCTGTCATCATCCTCGAAGGGCTGGCGCTCGCGCACGTCGATCCGGGGCCGTATGAGCTTCTGTGCCTGCCCATCGCCGTTCCCGCGCTCGAGGCCGCGCCGGCCCGGGCCGTCTTGAGACCTCTGGAGATCTCCTAGGTGCACATCGCCGCGTTCGTTCCCATGCGCCACAGCAGTGAACGCGTCAAGGGGAAGAACTACCGATCGCTCGGCGGTCGCCCGCTGTTTCACCACATCGTCGAGACGCTGCTGGCGGTCGACGAGATCGACGAGGTCGTGATCGACACCGACAGCGACGTCATCGCGTCCGACACCGCGGAGGCGTTCCCGGCCGTGCGCGTCCTGGAGCGCCCCGAGCACCTGCGGTCGGGCGACACGCCGATGAACGACGTCCTGCTCAACGCGATCGCGTCGGTGCCCGCCGACCTCTATCTCCAGACCCACAGCACCAACCCGCTGCTGACGGCGGCGACGGTACGAGACGGCATCCGCCAACTGCGCGACGCCGGCGACGCCCACGACTCGCTGTTCACGGTGACGCCGCTGCACACGCGGCTGTGGACGCCCGCGGGCGAGGCGATCAACCACGACCCCGCTGTCCTGCTGCGCACGCAGGACCTGCCGCCGGTCATGGAGGAGAACTCCTGCATGTACCTGTTCGACGCCGACACGCTGCGCCGGCGCGGCAACCGCATCGGCGAGCGGCCGATCCTCAAGCCGATTTCCGGCGCCGAGGCGTGGGACATCGACGACGAGCTCGACTGGGCCGTCGTGGAGGCGCTGTACGCGGCTCGGGGGACGCACCCGTGAGCACCGCACGCGTCCTCGTGACCTGCAAGCAGATGCAGAACGTCTTCGAGACCTTCCGGCCGCGCTTCGAGGCCGCCCAGGTCGAGGCGATCCTGCCGACGGTCGAGCGCCAGCAGCTCTCCGAGGACGAGCTGATCGCGCTGATCGCAGACGTCGACGGCATCATCGCCGGCGACGATCCGCTCACCGCGCGGGTGCTCGAGCACGCGGGGCGCATGAAGACGATCGCCAAATGGGGCGTCGGGACCGACGCCATCGACTTCGACGCGGCCGCGGCGCAGGGCATCACCGTCACCAACACGCCGGGGGTCTTCGGCGAGGACGTCGCCGACGCGGCGCTCGGCTACCTGCTGTCGCTGACGCGCCACATCGCACGCATCCACATGGCGGTCGTGGCGGGCGACTGGCTGAAGATCGAGGGGACCCGGCTGGCGGGCAAGACGGCGGGCGTGTACGGGTTCGGGTCGATCGGCAAGGCGACGGCGCGGCGGCTGGTGGCGTTCGGGTGCGACACCCTCGCCTACGACGCCTTCCCCGCCGCGCTGGAGGGCGCCGCCGAACTGGGCGTCGCCGGCGTCGGGCTCGATGAGCTGCTGGAGCGCTCGGAGGTGCTCGTGCTCTGCGCGCCGCTGACGCCCGACACCCACCACGTCATCGACGCCGCGGCGCTCGCCAAGCTGCCCGACGGTGCGCTGTTCGTCAACGTCTCGCGCGGGCAGCTGGTCGATGAGCCGGCGCTCGTCGCGGCGCTGCGCAGCGGCAGGGTCGCGGCGGCGGCGCTCGATGTCTTCGAGGACGAGCCGCTGGCGCCAGACAACCCGTTGCGCGACTTCGAGCAGTGCGTGTTCGGCTCCCACAACGGATCCAACACGGCTGAAGGCGTGCTCCAGTGCAGCGCGCAGGCGGTCGACAACCTCTTCCGGGAGCTGGGCCTGCCGTGAGCCGCGTCGCCGTGGTCACCGGTGCGGCCGGCGGGGTGGGCTCGGCCACCTGCGACGTCCTCGAGGCCCAGGGCTGGTCGGTGATCGCCGTCGACCGGCGGCCCGTCGACCGCGAGGGAGCGCTGCAGGTCGATCTCGCCGACGCCCCGTACGTGATGGAGGTGCTGCGTCGCTGCGAGCGCGTCGACGCCCTCGTCAACAACGCGGCGCTGCAGCTCTTCAAGCCGCTGGAGGACACGACGCTCGCCGAGTGGGACGCCGTGCATCACGTCAACCTGCGAGGGGCGTTCGCCTGTCTGAAGGCGTGCCGCGACCAGCTGATCGAGGCCGGCGGCGCCGTGGTGAACGTCGCGTCGGTGCACGCCACCGCGACGTCGCACTCCATCAGCGCCTACGCCGCCTCCAAGGGTGGCCTGCTCGCCTTCACCCGCGCGGCCGCGCTGGAGCTGGCGCCCCACGGCGTGCGCGTCAACGCGGTCGTCCCCGGCGCGGTCGACACCCCGGCGCTGCGCGACGGCTTCGCGCGGCGCGAGAACGCCGAGGCGTCGCTGATCGCCTCGACGCCGCTGCAGCGCATCGGCCGGCCGGAGGAGATCGCCGAGTCGATCGCCTTCCTGGCCGACAACGGACGCTCGGGGTTCATCACCGGTCAGTCCTTGACCATCGACGGCGGCGCCCTCGCGGCGCTGAGCACCGAGTAGAGGCACGTGGCGATGTCCTCGGGCACCAAGGAACGCGGGCTCAAGGCGGCGTACGGGCGGCGGCGCTCGCCGCTGGTCAACAAGGTCAAGACGCGCGTCACCTGGGGGCTGCAGCAGCGTGCGCTGGGCAAGGCGGAGGGCCAGCGCTTCGACTACCTGGAGGTCGTCCCGCCGGTCGGCGACGACCCGACCGCGCTGGCCGATGTCTCGGCGCGCATCAACTGGTATCTGTCGGACCGGGGCGTCCCGGTCTTCATGGAGGGCGCGTCGGGCAGGACGATCGCTCCGGAGCAGGCGCCGTACCTCGACCCCGAGCTCGTGCGCGATCCCGGCTGGGCGGCGACCCGGCCCGCGGGCCGCCCGCTGCGGCTCGTCCACCGCTACACGCCGAAGCTGGTGGCCGAATACCTGCGCGCGCCGGCCTCGACCCGGGTCATCGACCCCAACTTCGCGCTGGTCGACGAGATCGCGTACTTCCACCTGGCGCAGGATCTCGCCGGCGAGGACGGTTTGCCCGACGCCGCGACCTCGTCTGCCCGCCTGCTGGCGCGCGCCAAGCCCGGTGGCTCGGCGTTCGTCCTGGCCACGGGGCCATCTGCGTCGATGGTCGACCCGGAGGCCGTCGACACCGACCTGCGCGTGACCTGCAACTCCGCGGTGCGCGACCACGAGCTGCTCGAGAAGCTCAAGCCCGACGTCATCGCGTTCAGCGACCGCGTCTTTCACTTTGGCCCCAGCCGCTACGCCGCGGCGTTCCGCCGCGACCTGCGCCACGCCTACGAGGCCACCGACGCGCTGATCGTGACCTCGCGGCTGTGGGCGCGACCCCTGCTCGCGCACATGCCCGAGCTGGCGCCGCGGGTCGTGGCGATCGACCATCGCCAGGACGTCGGCTGGCGCTGGCCGACGGAGAATGACGTCAGGGTCAAGAGTACCGGCAACGTGCTGACCAATCTGATGCTGCCGGTAGCTTTCGCGCTGGCCGACCGCGTCGAGATCGCCGGCTGCGACGGCCGCAACCCCGATGAGAACTACTTCTGGAAGCACAACGCCAAGACGCAGTACGCCGACGACCTGATGCAGGCCGCGTTCGAGGCGCACCCCGCGTTCTTCGCCGACCGCGACTACGGCGACTACTACGACGAGCACGTCGTGCAGCTCGAGGAGCTGCTGGCGACCGGCGAGCGCGCTCAGAAGACGAGCACCGGGGTCACGCCGAGCCACATCCCGGCGCTGCTGACGCGCGGCGCGCCACGGTTCGAGAAGGCGACCTCCGGATGAACGCACCGCCGACGGGGCGCAAGCTCTGCATCCTGGGTAGTCGCGGCTTCCCGAGCACCTACGGCGGCTACGAGACGCTGGTCCGCTACCTCGCGCGGCACATGGTGCACGAGGGCCATGAGGTCACCGTGTACTGCCGCACCCGCGACGAGGGCCGGCGGTCCTGGATCACCGAGGACGTGCGGTGCATCGCCACGCACGGCCGCGACTCGAAGTCGCTGTCGACCCTCAGCTACGGGTTGACCTCCACCGTCGACGCGGTCTTCCGCCGCTACGACGCCGTGCTGGTGCTGAACATCGCCAACGGGTTCTGGCTTCCGCTGCTGCGCGCATCACGGACCCCGTTCGCCATCAACACCGATGGCGTCGAGTGGGAGCGCGGCAAGTGGAGCCCGCTGGGCCGCGCGACGTTCAAGGCCGGCGCGCGCATGACGGCGCGGTGCGCGCCGGCGCTGATCTGCGACTCGGTCGCCATCGGCGACGTCTGGCAGCGCGAGTTCGGCCGCACGTCGACCTTCATCCCCTACGGGGCGCCCGTCCACGAGGACGTCCCGACCGACCGGATCGACGCGCTCGACCTCGACCCTGAGTCCTACCTGCTCGCGGTTGCCCGGCTCGTGCCCGAGAACAACGTGGAGCTCACCCTCGACGCCATCGAGCGGATGGGCGGGCGCGGGCCGCGGCCGGTGATCGTCGGCAGCGCGAACTTCGACTCGCCGATCGAGCACCGTCTCAAGGCGCTGGAGGCCGAGGACAAGGTGATGTGGTTGGGGCATGTCGACGATCAGGAGCTGCTGCGCCAGCTCTGGGCGCATGCCGGCGTCTACGTACACGGGCACTCCGTCGGCGGGACCAACCCCGCGCTGCTCCAGGCGCTTGGCGCCGGGGCGCCGACGCTGGCGCTCGACACGGTCTTCAACAGCGAGGTCCTGCCGATCGCCGAGCAGCGCTACCGGCACGACATCGACTCCCTGGTCGATCGGATCGAGCACGTGATGTCCTCCTCCGCGGTCCGCGCCGAGATGCGCGACCGCGGCCGGCAGATCGTCCGCGAGCGGTACGCGTGGGACGACGTCTGCCGTCGCTACACCGAGCTCCTGCTGTCGCTGGCCGACCGCGAGACCGGCGCCGTCGCGGTGTGAAGGCCGAGATCCTGTGCAGCAGCCGGGAGCTCTTTGGCGCCGACCGGTCGGCGTTGCGGCTGGCGGGTGTCCTCGCCGACGTTGGCGCCGACGTCACGCTCGTCGTGCCCGAGCAGCGGCCTGACCTGGGGCTCGACGACGAGGCGCGGCGGCGCGGTGTCGCGGTGGATGTGCGTCCGGTGGCGATCGCCTCCAGCCGCGGCGTCGAGGCGCCGCGGGCGCTGGTGCAGCGATGCCGTCCCACCCACCCCGCGCCGGACTTGACCATCCACAACACGACGGCGGTCCTCGGGGCAGGGCGCGGCAGCGGACGGAAGGTGATGATGGTCCGCGAGTGGCTGGAGCCCTCGTCGCCCAAGCACCGCGGGCTCGTCGCGGTGCATCGCCTCGGCCTCTCGGCGGTGGTCGGCATCTCCGGCGACGTGCTGACCCAATGGCGCGCCTGCGTGCGCGGGCCGCGGGTGCAGGCGCTGGTGCCCAACTGGCTGGAGGACGAGAAGGTCCCGGCCGCGCCGAACGTCGAGGAGGCGTCGCGGGAGGGCATCCTCTTTCTCGGGCGGTTCAACGACTGGAAGGGCCAGGACGTCCTGGCCGACGCCTACGAGCAGGCGTTTGCGGGCGCCGACGCGACATCCCGGCCGTCGCTGACCTTCGTCGGCGCCCAGCCCGGCACGGTCTTCGCCGATGCCGCCGAGCGCTTGGAGGCCCGCGGCCGCAACGGCGGCTGGACGGTGCTGCCGTTCGCCGACGATCCGACGCCCCACCTCGAGCGTGCAGCGCTGCTGGTCGTCCCCTCGCTGCACCCGGAGCCGTTCGGCATGGTGATCCTCGAGGCGCTTGCCCGCGGTTGCCGCGTCCTCGCGTTCCCGGGCGGCGGGGCGTCGGATCTCGCGGGGCCGTTTGGGGCGGCGCTGACGACCGTGCCGAGGACCACCGCCGATCTGGCCGCCGCGCTGCGCCGCTGGGCCGACGACGGAGCGACATCCCAGCAAGCCGAGACATGGTCGGGCACCCTCGCGACGCTGCGTACCGAGTACTCGCCGGCGGCGGCGGCCCGGCGCTGGACCCGGCTGCTGGACGAGTTGGGCTAGCCGGCCGCCTCTTCGGCGGGCGCTCTGCCGTCTCGCCGTCGCATCATCAAGCCTCCCGCGACGGCCGCTCCGGCCATCACGATCCCTCCCCGGACAGCGAGCCCGGCGACGCCCTCATCGGGCGTGAGCAGGGCGAACGCGGCGTAGACGACCACGATGGCGGCAAGCCCGGTGATGGCCCGGCGCCACTCGAGCCCGACCGGGCTGCCGAGCACGACCGCGTACAGGGTCGTGCCGAGCAGGAGCAGGAGGTAGCCGGCCGCCGAGGCGATCGCGGCAGCACGCAGCCCGTGGTCGGGGACCAGCCAGTAGATGAGCCCGAGGTTCAGCGCGGCGCTCGACGCCGTCGTGACCCAGACGAACGACGTCCTGCCCATCACGAGGCTCAGGCTGTTCATCGGGATGTAGTAGGCGCCGAGGAACGCGTAACCGAGCACGAGCCACGGCACCAACGAGGCCGCCCCGGAGAAGCTGGCGGGCGCGATCACGGTCACGAGCGGCGGCAGCAGCACGGCGCAGATCAGGCACAACGACGCCGCGATGATGAGCTGCGTCGTGGCGACGGTCGCGATGCCCTTGCGCTCGTCCGCGCTGTGGGCGGCGCGCGCGTACATCGGCATCAAGCCCTGGTTGAGCGACTGGACGGCGATCATCGCCGGCAGCGACAGGTTCGCCGTGAGGCTGTAGATGCCGACGGCGCTGGCGCTCACCAGGCCGATCAGCGCCGCGCGGTCGGCGAGCTGGAGCGCCCAGTGCGACAAGAAGTGCGGCATCAGCGGGACGCCGATCTTCAGGGCCGATCGCAGGTGCGGCCAGTCCATCGGATGGGGCCGGTGGAAGGGGATGATCAGCGCTGCCACGACCGCGGAGATGGCGTTTGCCGTGACGGCCGCGAGCAGCCAGCCTTCGATGCCGAGGTCCAGCACGATGACCGCCGTCACGGTCAGCCCGGTCGTCAGGATCGCCGAGATGACCGTCAGGGTGATGAAGTCCTTGAGCCGCTGCTCGGCGCGCAGCACCGTGAGCGGCACGGTCGTCGAGATCACCAGTGCGCCTGCCGACCACACGCCGAGAGCCATGTCCACCGGTTCGAGCCGGTTGTGCTGCAGCAGCAGGAAGGCCGCGCCGGTGAACACGAGGCATCCGGCGACGGCGGTGACGCAGGTGAGCACCCAGGCCGACCAGACCAGGTTCGCCTGCGCGTAGGAGTCGCCCTGCAGCCCGAAGTAGGTGCGAAACAGCGCCGAGTCGAGCCCGAGAGCGAGCAGGATCACGATCGCGGTGCTGATCGAGAGGATGACGGACAGGTCGCCGTACTCGGCCGGGGTGAGGGCCCGCGTGTAGAGCGGCAGCAGCAGCAGGCCGAGCGCACGCTGGGAGGCTCCGGCGAGCGCGTAGACCGCGCCGCTGACCAGCGCACGCTGCGCACGGGGCTCAGCCAAAGTCGGCTTCCGTCGTGCCGTGCAAGCGGCCAGCGTACCGGACCCTCGTTTCTCTCCTTCTTCCGGAGTACATGCACGACCTGCCACACTTCGCGGGCTCGCGAGAACGACTTGAGGCGGTGTGGATTTGCAGGCCGGTTGGCGTTACCTGGCGATCATCTGGAGGCGCAAGTGGATCGTCGTGCCGCTCGTCGTCATCCCGACGGCGGCAGCCTTCTTCCTGTCGCACAAGCAGGAGCGCATGTACCAGGGAACCGCCGAGGTGCTGCTCCAGCGCCAGAACCTGGCGAACGCGCTCACGAACCTGCCCGATCCCTCGACCGGGAGCACCGATGCGATCCGGCTGCTCGAGACGCAGGCCAGCGTGGCCCGTTCCATCAACGTCGCCAAGTTGGTCGTCGCTGCCGATCCGGACGTCGGCGTGAGCGCCGACGAGGTGCTGGCGCGGTCGAAGGTCGCCGCCGAGCGCAACGCCGACCTGTTGGAGTTCAGCGTCGAGAACCCGGATCCGGCGAAGGCGGTGCGGCTCAGCAACCTGTATGCGAAGGCCTTCACCGTCTATCGCGGGCAGCTCGACACGCGCGCGGTGCAGACGGCCATCCGGTCGGTCAACAAGAAGCTGGAGGGCTTGCGCTCCGAGTCCAGCACGTTGCACGACTCGCTGGAGGAGAAGAAGGAGCAGCTCGACACGTTGCAGGCGCTGCAGACGTCGAACGCGACCGTGGTCAACCCGGCGCGCGCTGCGGTCAAGACGGCGCCGAGGACCAAGCGCAACGTCGCGGCGGGCTTCGTGCTCGGCTGCGTCCTGGCCCTGTTGATCGCGCTCGCGCTCGAGTCGCGGCCCCCGCGGGCCCGGCCCGCCGAGCCGCTGCCTGACGAGCAGAGGCCCCACCGCTCGCACACCGAGCAGCTCGTCTGATCCGTGACGGAAGACCGCACCAGCCAGAGCGACTGGCTCGTGCTGGGCATGGCGGCGAGCTGCATCGTCATCGTCCGCGCGCCGCTGCTGGTCGGGCACACCCAGCCGCTCAAGCTCCTGATGCTCCTGTTGCTGTGGGCGGCCACGGCAGCGGCGGCGCAGGGCGAGCGGCGGTTCGCGCCGCCGCGTGAGGGAGCGCTGGCCCTCGGGCTGCTGTACGCCGGCTCCGTCGGCCTCGAGGTGATCCGCGGGAGCAAGGCGGGCGTCTACGGGTCGGCCATCAACGCCTATCAGCTCGCGGTGCTGTTCCTGGGCCTCGTGGTCTTCGCCTACATGGCGATCAACCGAGCGTCGAGCGAGGTGCAGCGCGAACGGCGGTTGATCGCGCTGGCCTTGGCGCCGGGGGTCTACGTCACGCTCAACGTGCTGCTCTGGGCGGCCGGCATCTCCTCGCCGGCCGCAGACGCGCCGGGCGGCGGCAGCGTCGCCCTCGGCGATCCGTCCTCGACGCTGGCCGCCGTCGGGATCCACGTCGGCCGGGTCGAGTTCCCGATGGCCAACTCGATCAACCTGTTCGGCGTCGCGGCCGCGGGCGGGTTTGCGGCGATCGGCGTCATGCTCGTGCGCCGCTCGCCGCACGTGCCGCGGCGCCTGGCGTTGCTGCTCGCTGCCGGCTGTCTCGCGGGACTGCTGCTGGGTGACTCGCGCGGCTCGCTGCTCATCGCCATCGCCGTGGTCCTGTGGTTCGTCTTCAGCGCACGCATCCGGGCCGCCTCGGGCGTGGCGGTGCTCGTTCCCGTCCTGCCGCTGCTGCTGCTCACCGTCCTCGGGCTGGTGGCAGGGACCGCGTTCGACACGTCCCTGTCGCGCAGCGGCAGCGGGGATCTCGCCACCGGCACCAACCGCCTGTACATCTGGCAGGGCGCGTGGGACGTGATCAAGCATCCGGCCGTCGACGCCGTGTGGGGCTGGGGCGCAGGGGGGCAGATCACGTCGGGTGCGTCGCTGAACTACGCCTACCTCTTCACCGGGGTGGCAGACCCGACGACGATGCCCGCCCACAGCCTGGTGCTGCAGACGCTGTTGGACGGCGGCTACATCGGCCTGCTGATCCTCTTGGCGGTGCTGGCGTCCTCGATCACGAGCCTTGCGCGAATCACCCGCGCCCGCCCGCGGTCCGGAAGCGGGCCGCTGCTGGCGTCGGTGGTGACGATCGTGCTGGCGGGCACGACGGAGGTCGCGCCCACCTACTACGCCCAGGAGGCCTTCATCACGATGCTTCTGGCGGTCGGCGCGGCGGCGGCCGTTGCCGTTCGCATCCCCGCGCCCGCGGCCGCTCGGGTGCCGGTGGTCAGCGCGTCGCCTTCCGCGACCGCGTGACGTCCGACATCGGTCCAGCCCGGTTTTGCCGGTTGGGCCGGCTGTCGACCCTAGGACCGATGTCCGTCACGCGCCATCCCTCGCTCCTCCGCGCCCTTGCCGTGCTCGTCGCGGTGCTCGCCGCTGCGGCGTGCGCGGCTGCGCCCGCGCACGCGGGGCCGACGCGCGCCGACAGCGCGGCGCCTCCCGGCGCCGACCCGAGCTGGCTGCCGGCAGAGAGCTGGGTCATGCAGCGTTGGCTGCCGTTCGACGAGCCGGCGCTCGAGCGGATCTACGCCATGGACACGGGACGGATCGCTGCGGAGCTCGACCGCACCGGCATCACGCTCAATCAGCTCGCAAAGCGGCGCCACGTGCCCACCCAGGGCCTGGCCGGCCGCCTGCTGGCGTCGCGGCATCTCGCGCGCGGCTCGGTCCTCCGCGCGACGCTCCTGGCGCGCACCAGGCGCATGCTGACCCAGTCCCACCTGGCCGTGCACGTCCTCAGCCACGTGTTTCACACCTGGACGGTGACGCGTGACACGGAAGGGATCTTCAGCGTCAGCCAGGACCGGTTCAAGGACCTGTACTTCACCCAGAAGCAGACGATGGGCGCGATCGCCGCCCAGGGTGGGGTGGGCACGGCGACGCTGCGGACGCGGGCCCTGCGCGCGGCCGAGCGGGCTGGGGCGCTGGGCGTCGCCCAAGGTGCGCTCTCTGCGCGCGAGAACCGGCTCATGCGCCAGCGCGACCGGCGCAACTTCCCCAGCTGGGCCGCCTACCACCTGCCCGGCCAGGCGGCGACCGCCAAGGCCGCCGCGGTCGCCCCGACAGGCCCGTCGCACCCGTTCTTCTGCCCGCTGTAGCGCCCTAGAGGACGCTGACGAGGAAGTCGCGGTAGGCCGCGGCCGTCGTCGCGAGGCTGAACTCGTGGGCGACGTCGCGCCTGGTGGCGATCAGCGCGGCGAGGCAGGTCGCGGCGTCGAGATCGGGCAGCCGTTGCACGACGACCATCCCCTCCCGCGTCTCGGGGCTGAACCCGGCGGCGCCGAGCGGCGTCGTGACCACCGTCCGCCCGGCCAGGAGCGCTTCGGCGATCTTCACCTTGATCCCCGTGCCGCTGAACACGGGGATGACGGCGGCGTCCACCTCGCGCCAGAAGTCCGCGGGGGTGGCCACGGGCCCGAGGATGGTCGCGCCGGCGTCGCGCAACGCGGGGTGGCGGTCGGACTCCCAGCCGCCCAGCACGACGTCGATCTCCGGCGCTTGGGCGGCCGGCGAGGCGAGGAGCGCGTTGGCGCTGTCGAGCGTCGGTTGGTGGGCGAAGTTGCCGAGGAAGCCGATGCGCAGGCGGCCGTCGGGAGGACGGGGTGCGACCGGCTCGGCCGACACGCCTGTCGGGACCCAGCGCGACGGGCGGCCGAGATGCTCGAGCCGGCGATGGTCGTCCCACCCGGCGACGAGCAGCGCCCGCGCGCGACGCAGCGCGGTCTCTTCGCTGCGGCGCACCCGTGCCGCGTAGGCGGCGCGGACGGCCGCCAGGGGCAGTTGCGCGGCGCGGGCGTCGATCTCATGGCCGCGCCACACGAGGTCGTAGACGTCGACGATGGGCGCTTCGGGCAACGCCTTGATCGCGGGCGCCAGATAGCTCGTGTGCAGCAGTGGAACGGCGCCTTGTTTGATGTGATCGCTCCACTGCTCGATCAGCGCCGCGACGGCGTGCCGGCCCGACTCGAACAGCGTGTGGGGGAAGACGCGCCGCTTGAGGCCCGCCGACGCGGCTGCGCCGTGTGCGCCGGCCCCATCCACCCCCGCGGCCGGCTCCTCCGTGCGCCAGCGGCCGGCCGGGGCGTCGAACCACACCACGACCGTCTCGCCGAGCGGCTCGGTGGCTCGCACCGCGGTCCGCAGCCGCAACGTCCCGCCCTGCTCCCGGTCCGGCCGGAAGGGATAAAAGTGGACGAACGGCGGCAAGGGCGCCATCGTACCCAGCGTTGTGGCGCCAAAACGGCCCTTCAGCTTCGTCAATCCTGGTCGACCGACCCGGATGACGCGCACCGTTTCTCAGCATAAGCCCGTATTCTGGGGTAAATGAGAGAAGGTGCCGAGCTCCGGGCACCCTCACGATCACCATGACCTCGCTCCTTGTCGCCGCCTCCGGTGGACACCTCGCGCAGCTGCATCGTCTTGCGCGGCGGCTCGACGCGATCGAGGAGGATCGGGTGTGGGTCACGTTCGACGGGCCTCAGAGCCGGTCGTTGCTGGAGGGCGAGAAGGTGGTCTTCGTGCCTTACGTCGGGCCGAGGGATCTGCGCATGGCGCTGCGCAACACGTGGCGGGCGCGGAAGATCCTGACCGAGTACGAGCCCAACGCGGTCGTCAGCACCGGCTCGGCGGTCGCGATGTCGTTTCTGCCGCTCGCGCGTCTCCGCGGGATCCCGACGATCTACGTCGAGAGCGCTGCGCGCGCCGACGGTCCCTCGCTGACCGGCCGGCTGCTGCAGCGCGTCCCTGGCGTCCAGCGCTTCTCGCAGTACCGGATGTGGGCGGATGACACCTGGCGCTACGTCGGGTCGGTCTTCGACGGCTTCAAGCCCGTCCCCGCCACCGCGCCGCCCGTCGGCCGGCCGCTGAAGATCGTCGTGACGTTCGGCCTGATCGAGGGCTACGGCTTTCGCCGGCTCGTCGAGCGGCTGCTGGCGATCCTGCCCGCCGATGCCGAGGTGCTGTGGCAGGTCGGCGACACCGACATGACCGGGCTGACGATGACCGCCTGCCGGTCGCTGCCGTGGCTCGACCTCACGGTGGCGATGAAGGAGGCCGATGTCGTCGTCGCCCACACCGGCATCGGCTCGGCGATCGACGCGATGGAGTGCGGGAAGTGTCCGGTGCTCGTGCCGCGCGAGGCCCGCCATGGCGAGCATGTCGACGACCACCAGCGCCAGATCGCCGCCGAGCTCGCTGCGGCTGGTCTGGCGATCTACCGGTCGGCCGAGGAGCTGACCTTCGGAGATCTGCGCGCCGCGATGGAGGTCCGCGTCGAGGAGCTCAGCGACCCGCCGATGATCCACACGCTGCCTGCGGATCGCCGCGCGGCGTGACGGCCGCACCGCCGCGCCCCGAGCAACAGACGCTGCGATGGGCGCGGGTCCTGGCGCTCGTGCTCGTCGCGACGGTGCCGGTCCTGTCGGGCGTCAAGCGCGGCCTGCCCGTGCCGGGCTTCCGGCTGAGCGAGCTGTTGACCGTCGTGCTCGGCGGCGCCGTGCTCGTCGCCTGCGGCCGGCGCTCGCTCGCGCGCCCCGGCGTGCTCGACTGGCTCGCGCTGGCCTACGCGGTCGCGACGCTCGTCCTCGGCGCGATCGACCTGCTGCACCGCGACGCGCCGTTTGACTCCGACAACCTCAGCGGTCTCCTGGGGCCGTTTCAGTTCTTGGTGCTCTACCGCGCGGTCGAGGTGACGGCGACCACGGACACCATCCGCCGCGACGTGCTGCGCGCGCTGCTGCTGGCGAGCATCCCGGTGGCGCTGCTGGCGGTGCTCCAGAGCCTCGACATCGATGCGTTCGTGAACTTCGGCGTGCACCTCACTGGCTCGGACTACCGCGGCGTCTTCGCCGACCAGGGCTTCGTCCGGGCGACGGGCACGTTCCCGCACTGGCAGGTCGCAGCCGGCTACTTCCTGACGATCGGCGTGCTCGGCTTCGCGCTGCTGATGCGCCCTGGTCATGGCGTCTTGGCCGACCGCGTGCTGCTGGCGGTCGTCGCCCTCGACATCATCGCGCTGCTGCGCACGGTGACCACGGGCGCGAGCACCGCGCTGGCCGTCACCTGCGTCCTGCTGGCGGTTGCCTCGGGACGGCTGCGCAACCCGCTGGCCTGGCCGCCGGTCATCGTGCTCGTCGTGCTGGTCATCGGCGGCTCGGTCCTCGCGCCGCGCTACCGCGAGCAATATCGGCCCGTTGAGCGTGGGCCGGAGGCGCATGGCATCGTGCCGCGGACGATCGTCTACCGCTATGACATCTGGAAGGACCAGTACCTGCCGGTCCTCGAGCACCGGTGGCTGGCCGGCTTCGGCCCCGACATCCCGCCCGACGCGCGCTGGAAGTACACCGAGTCGGTCTACGTGACCATGCTGCTGCGCGGCGGCATCTTGTTGTTGGCGATCTATCTGGCGTTCATGGTGCGCCTGGCGATCGAGGGGCGCCGCCTGATGCGCGACGGGCCGCCGTTGCACGTGGGCATCGGCTCCGCGGCTGTGGCGATCGTGCTCGTGCTCGCCGTGACGCAGATCATCGCCACGTACTTCACGACCAGCGGTGCGCCGCAGGTCGTCTGGGTGCTCGCCGCGCTCGGGGTCGCCACCGGCCTCCAACGGCGGGAGCTGCCCACATGACCCGGCTCGCCGTCATCGCCTGGACGCCGAGTCAGCGGCCGCACGAGCTCGCCGCTGCGCTCGGGGGTATCGCCCACACGCCGCACTTCCCGCGGCTGACGCAGCGCGCGCTCGTCCCGCTGCGCTACGGCGTCAGCGCCGTGCTGACTGCGGGCTTCCTGGTGCTCCGGCGCCCGCGCGCGGTGCTCGTGCAGAACCCGCCGATCGTGCCGGGCGCCATCGCCTACCTCTACTGCCGCATGACCGGGGCGCGCCTGGTGCTCGACAGCCACCCGCGCGGCTTCGGCCTCAAGGGCAGCCGCGCCGGGCGCCTCTTCCGGCCGTTGCATGACCACTTCATGCGCCACGCCGCCGCCACCATGGTGGCCAGCGAGCCGCTGGCCGGCGAGGTCCGCCGCGCCGGTGGCCGCCCCCTCGTCGTCCACGAGCCGCCGCCGCTGTGGCGAATCGACGCGCCACCGCCCGCCGACGCGCCGACCAGCGTGCTGTGGGTCGGCATCTTCGCCACCGACGAGCCGATCGCCGAGGTCGTCGAGGCCGCCCGGCTGACGCCCGACGTCCCGTTCGTCCTCTGCGGGGATCCGGACCGCTGCCCGCCGGAGGTGCGCGCGCAGGCGCCGGCGAACGTGACGTTCTCGGGCTACCGCCGTGGCGAGGACTACCGTGCGCTCGTCGCGGACGCGACGATCATGATGGTGTTGACCACCGCTCCGACATCCGTTCCCCGCGGCGCGTTCGAGGCGGTGGCCGCTCTGCGCCCGTTGATCGTCAGCGACCAGCCGCTGCTGCGCCAGCAGTTCCCCGAGGCGGTGTTCGCGGCCAACGAGGCGGCGGCGCTGGCCGGCGCCGTGCAGGAGGCCCGCGACCGGCGCGTCGCGCTGGCGGCCGTCGCCGGGCAGGCGCGTGAGCGCGACGCGCAGCGCTGGGCCGCCCAGCGCGCGGAGCTGCTGGCGGCGCTGGGGCTCGAGGCGTGAGCGACGGCACCCCGCGCCGCGCCCTGACGATGGGGACCGGCATCTACGAGGCGGGCGCGCCGCCCGTGTCGTTCCCGTTTGCCGACGCGCCTCGCTGGAGCGTCCTGGTGCTGTCTGACGGGACGCCGGCGGCGCGCATCGAGCTGCCCTCGCCCGGCGGCGGTGGTCCTCGGCTGCTCGCAGCGGCGCTCGGCCGTCAGGGCGACGCGGTGGCCTTCCGGCGGGCGCTGCGCGACGACCTGCGCGGGCGCCTCGGCGCGCCGCTGATCGTCGAGCCCCAGCACACGCTGCGGATATCGGTGATCCTCTGCACCCACCGCCGACCGCAGTACATCCGCGACGTGCTCGGCGGCCTCGCCCAGTTGGATCCGGCGCCGCACGAAGTCATCGTCGTCGACAACGATCCGGGCGAGGACGACTGCCGCGCGATCGTCGAGGCCGCCGGCTTCCGCTACGTGCGCGAGGACCGGCGCGGGCTCGACAACGCCCGCAACACCGGCGTGCGCCACGCGACCGGAGAGATCGTGGCGTTCACCGACGACGACTGCGTCCCGTGGCCGGCGTGGCTGCGCAGCGTGCCCGCGACGTTCGCCGATCCGCTCGTCGGGGCGATGTCGGGACCGGCGTTCCCGTGGAAGCTGGACACGCCGTCGCGGGTGCGGATGGAGCGCCAGGCGCCGCTCAGCCGCGGCCTGAACCGCCTCCAGTACACGTGGCACTCGATCTCGATCAACCACGCCGGCGGCGTCGGCTTCGGGGCCAACATGGCCTTCCGCCGGTCCGTGTTGGCCGCGCTGGGTCCGGAGCCGTTCCCGCCCGAGCTCGACGCCGGCACGCCCACGGAGTCCGGCGGCGACTACTACGTCTTCGCCCGCACGATCGTCGGCGGGCATCGGGTCGTCTACGAGCCCGACATGTTCACCTTCCACCAGCACCGCCCGGACCCGCGCGCGCTGCATCGCGCGGTGCGCGGCTACGGCGTCGGCTGCTCGGCGGCGATCAGCAAGATGCTCGTCGAGCACGGCGAGCTCGAGACGTGGCGCGCCTGGTGGTGGCTGATCGCCCAGTACCTGCGGACCCAGCGGCGGCGGACCGTCGGCCGCGCCGACACGGTGGAGACCCGCCTGTCGTGCGAGTTCATCGCCGGCTGGCTGCTCGGCCCGCGGCGCTGGCGCCGGTCGCTGGCCCAGCAGCGGGCGATCGCGGCGGCGGCGCAGACGGACACGACGAGCGCCGCGGCCACGAGCCCGGTGCCGGTCGATGGCGATGACGCCGGCGGTGCCACACCAGGCGGCGCGGCGCCCGCGCTCTCGGTCGTCATCCCCACCCACCAGCGTCCGGAGGCCATCGGTCGCTGCCTGGACCACCTTGCCCTCCAGACCGCCCCCGCCGACGCCTTCGAGGTGCTCGTCATCGACGACGCCGCGCCCGCCGTGCTCCGGCTCGCCGAGGTCCGGCGCGCGGGCCTCATCGTCCGCCTGATCGCCACCGGCGGCCGCGGCGCCTCGGCCGCGCGCAACCTCGGGGCTGAGGAAGCCGCCGCGCCCCTCGTCCTGTTCCTCGACGACGACATGCTCGCCGACCCCCGGCTGATCGAGCGCCATCTGGCGCGCCACGCCAGCGCCGCGGGCCCGACGGCCGTGGTCGGCGCCTACCCGCCCGCGCCGCCGTCGCCGTCGTTGGCCGCGCGCTCGACGGCGATCTGGTGGAGCGACACGTTCGAGCTGCTGCGCCGGTCGACCAGCCACACGTTCATGTCGCTGTTGAGCGGCAACCTCTCGGTGCCGCGCGACGCGTTCCTCGCGCTCGGCGGGTTCTCGGACGTGATCCCCTACCGGCGCGAGGACTGGGAGCTCGGCGTTCGCTGGACGGCCGCCGGCCACGCGATCGCCTACGAACCCGACGCCATCGCCGTCCACGAGTACACGCTGAGCACCGCTGCGCGGCTGCGCGGCGCCGAGCTGGAGGGCTTCGGCGACGCGACGCTCGCGCACCTGTATCCGGCGATCGTCGGCACGCTGCCGTTGATCGAGCACACGCCACCGGCCGCCGGCGGCCGCCTGCGCGCGGGTGCCTTCGCCGCCTGGCGACTCGGCGCCGTGCGCGCGGTCGTGGGCCTTGTCCTCGCTGCGCTCGAGGCAGGCCGGCTGCGCGAGGCATGGCTGCGATCGATCAAGCTCGCTCAGCGGCTCAGCTACCACGACGGATTGCAGCGGGCCGGGTGGGACGGGCCGCCGGAGCCCGAGCTGTCGGTCGATGTCGAGTTGCTCGACGGTGCGCCGCTGGCGCCCGCTGGCGCCGTCGCGCCGTCGCTGCGCCTGCTGCTCGACGGCGAGGAGGTCGGCTGGTGCCGGCCCGCGGAGGGCTTCTGGGGCCCGCACATCGCCGACCAGATCGTCGAGGCGCTCGACCCGAGCGACATCGAGCGGGTGGCCGCCGCGCGCGGCTGGGGCGCCGGACGGCCCGAGCCGTCGCCGCTGCGTGCCGAGGTCGCCGTCCTGCCGCGTGCCGGCTGGGCCGAGATCGCCGCGCTCGCCGCCGCCACCGAGGCACCGCTCGTCGCGATCCCCCTGGCGCCCGCCGACCCCGATGACTTCTGGCTCGACGAGGCGCTCGACGCCTTCGACGCCACCACCGTCGACCTCGCCTTCGGCTGCGGCGTGCCGTCCACCCTGCCCGCCCGGCCACTGCACCTCCACGACGCTGCGGCGCCCCCGTCGTTTGCCGTCGACGACGCGCCCGCCTACCTGGTGGTGCGCGCGGCGCGGCTGCGGGAGCTCGGCGGCGTTCCCCATGCACTTGCCCACCACGGCGCGAGCGCGCCCGCCCTCGCGCTGGTCGAGGCCGTGCTGCGCGCGGGCGGGGTGGTCGCCCGCCGCGACGTCCATGGCCTCGGCGACCCGGGCGTCGCGCCCGCCGAGCAGGGCGCCTCGTGGGCCGCGGCGGGCCTGGCCCACGCGCCGTCGCGACGCGCGGCGGTCGCGCGCGGCGCCGTCGGCGTCGCCGCCACCGTCCTCTGGCGCACCTACAAGGACGGCCCGGACCGTCGCCTGCTGGCCGCCGCCCGCGGCGCGCTCGCCGTGGCCCGGAACCGCGGCTAAGCCGCGTCGCCGATCGTCCAGCGCCGCAGCCGCGGCAGGTAGACGAAGTCGGTGTAGCGGTTGCCGCGCACCCGCAGCTTGTGTGCGCGCCAGTGGTAGTCATAGGAGAACGCCCAGTCGATCGGGAAGACCCCGATGTCGACGAAGTACGTCCCGGGCGCCAGTTCGACGTCGTCGAGGGCGAGCGTGACCCTGCGCGTTCCGCCCGCTGTCACGGGGCCGACCTGGACGCCGTCGGCCTGCGTGTTGACGTCGACGCACATGATCTCGCCCTCGGGCCGCTGGATGGCCAGCGACACGGCGAGCTCCTCGTGGGCGGCGTCGGCGTGGAGGGTGAACGCGACGTCCAGCGTCTCGCCGGGATCGAGGTCCCCGGCGCCGTCGGCGCCGATCCGGACGTCCTCGATCCGCACCTCCTGGGACCCGAAGCGCGTCTCCTGCAGGACGAGCCCCTCGGGCGTCTCGCCGTCGGCCGAGCCCTCGCGGTCGGGCGCCGGCGTGATCCTCAGCGTCGCCTCCTGCGCGGCGCCGCGGTAGCGCTCCACGACCTCGTCGGCCTCGCCGTACCCGAGCAGGCGGCCCTGCTCCAGCCACAGAACCTCGTCGCACTCCTCGATGACCTGCTCGAGGTTGTGCGAGGCGAACAGCAGGCTCGTCCCGGCCTCGCGGACCTCGCGGATCCACTCCATGCACTTCTCCTGGAAGCTCAGGTCGCCGACCGCCAGCACCTCGTCGAGGATCAACAGCCGCGGCCGCATCTGGGCGACGACGCCGAACGCGAGGCGCAGCTTCATGCCGTCGCTGTAGGAGCGCATCGGCGCGTCAGCGAATTCGTCCAGCTCGGCGAAGTCGAGGATCGCGGGCATCGCCGCCTGGGCGTCGCGCACCCGCATCCCGTGGACCAGCGCTGCGGTAAGCGCGTTCTCGCGGCCGGTCAGCTCCAAGTTGAAGGTGTCGCCGAGCGAGAGGACCGAGGCGGTGTCGCTGGCGACCGAGATCGCGCCGCGCGTCGGCTGGCTGACCCCGGAGGCCAGGCGCAACAACGTGGACTTGCCCGCGCCGTTGTGGCCGACGACGCCGAGCGCGTCGCCCGCCTCCAGCGTGAACGACACGTCGCGCAGGGCCCAGCGCGTCTCGGCCGAGCGCCGCTGCGCGCGCAGCGACGGGGTCAGCATCGAGCGCACGCTGCGCGTTCCCGCCTGCCAGCGGGGAAAGGACTTCCAGACGCCGTCGAATTCGAGCTGGATCACAGGTTGTCGGCGAAGTTGCGAGACAGACGGGCGAAGGTGAGGTAGCCGCCGATGCACAGGACGATCGCGAGGACCGCGACGTAGATGAAGTGCCCGGCCGACGGCCACGGCGCCCCGAGCAGCGCAGCGCGGTAGGCCTCGACGAGCGTCGTCATCGGGTTGAGCTCCAGGATCGACTGGTACTCGTCGGGCACCGTGCGCAACCCGTAGAAGACGGGCGTCATGTAGAAGAGGATCTGCAGGACGACCTGTACCAGGTTGGGCACATCACGGAAGAAGACGCTCACCGATGAGACCAGCCACGAAATGCCGGCCATCAGCGCGAGCTGCAGGACGACGAGCAGCGGCGTCACGACGATCGTCCACTCCACGCCGGTCTCCAGCGCCGCCATCACGAGCAGGATCGGCAGCGCGAGCAGCACGTCGACCAGCGGCACGACGATCGACACGATCGGCAACACGGCGGCCGGCAGCCGCGGTTGGAAGACGAGATGGCGGTCGTCGAGCAGGACGGTCGTGGCGGTGCCGACGCCGGTCGAGAACCACGTCCACGCGATCAGGCCGCTGAAGACGAAGACCGGGAAGTGCGGGATGCCCTGGTCGATGACCGACCCGAAGATGAACACCAGCGCGGCGAGCTGGGCGAGCTGGCGGGCGACCGGCCACGCCCAGCCCAGCAGGGTCATGCGGTGCGTCGCGTCGATCTCGCGCCGCACCAGGTGCAGCACGACCTCCTGGAACACGCCGGGGGTCAGCCGCCGCGTGCCGGGGGCGGTGAGGGCCGCCTCCGCAGGGGGTGACGGGCTGGCGGTCCGTGCTGCCATCCGGTTCATTGTCCCACGCCGGGGCGCGCCCACCCGTCGAGCTGCTCGACGCGGCGCCGGATCTGGGCGAGTCGGAGGGCCGCGCCATCGGCCCGCACGGTGCCCGCGAGGGTCAGCAGGCCGCGCATCACGGCGCGCAGGACAGTCGCCGCGCCGCGCCGCGTAGCGAGCAGCAGCACCGGTCTTAGCGGTCCCGGGACACCCGTCAGGAGGTCGCTTGCCCGCTTCGCCACGGCGGCGTCCGGATGCAGGCGCGCCAGCTGCGCCTGCTCGGCGCCTTGGGCACGCGCATCGGCGAAGAACGCCTCCGGAGCGCGGGCATAACGATGGGCCGCGCGCAGCTGCGGCGCGAAAACGCCCTGCAGCCCGGCCGCGCGGCAGCGCAGCCCGAAGTCCCGGTCCTCGTGGCGATACCCGCGGTAGTCCGGGTTGTGGAGGCCGACGCGCAGGGCATCGGTGCGGCGCAGCGACACGTTGCCCATCCAGAGCCGCTCGAGCACCTCGGCCGGATCGGCCTCCCAGCCAGCGACACGCCGCGCATAGTCGGCGGCGTACAACGCCCGCGGGTAGCGCGGGCGCGGCTCGGACGGTCCCAGATCGACCGGCATCGCCCCGACGACGACCACCTCGTCGCGCGCGGCGTGGCGCGCCGCGTGCCCCGAGACGAGTCCCGGCGCGGCCACCACGTCGTCGTCGAGCAGCAGCACGACGTCGCCCACGGCGGCCTGCGCGCCGGCTTGACGCGCCGGAGCCGGGCCCTGGCCGCCACCGGCCACGATGCGCACCCGCGGGTCGTCCGGCAGCCCTAGGCCCGGCGTCGGATCCGGGCGATCGTCGACGACCACGACCTCGGCGGGCTCGCCGGCCAGCGCCGCCGCGACGACCTGCGCCAGCGCCGCCGACCGACCAGCGGTCGGGACGACCACGGAGACCGTGAGACCAGGGGCTTCCGTGGGCATCTGCGAGTAGTATCGCGCGCTCCATGGCGTCGATCTCGGTCGTCATACCGGCCTACAACCGGGAGGCGACGCTGGGCGTGTCCCTCGACGCGCTGCTCGCCCAGGGCCACCAGGACTGGGAGGCGATCGTCGTCGACGACGGTTCGGCCGATCGCACGGCGGCCGTCGCGCAGGAGTACGCCGCGCGAGACCCGCGCATCCGCGTGCACCGCCAGGCCAACGGCGGCGTCAGCGTGGCGCGCAACACCGCGATCGGCCTGGCCCGCCATCCGTGGCTGTTCTTCCTGGACGCCGACGACTGGATCACGCCCGAGGCCTTCGCGCAGCTCACGGCCGCGTTGGAGCGCCATCCGGACGCCCAGCTGGTCAACGGCGGCTGCACGCGCGTGCTCGCCGACGGGACCGAGATCCCCGAGGAGCGCGTGGCCCAGGGCGAGGACCTGTTTGCCAAGTTCGCCCGCACCTGCGCGTTCTCCATCCACACGTCGCTGGTCGACACCGAGCTGGTCCGGCGCCTCGGCGGCTTCGACACCTCGTTGATCACCTGCGAGGACTGGGATCTCTGGCAGCGCATCGTCCGCACCAACGTCCGCTTCGCGTCGATCCCCGACAACGTCGCCTACTACCGCGTGCGCAGTGGCTCGGCCTCCGGCGACGGCGTCCGCATGCTCACCGACGGGCTGCGCGTCATCGCCCAGGGCTACGGCGAGGATCCGCGGCTCGACGGCTGGCCCGGCGCCCGGCGCAGCGGCGAGGGGGAGGATGCGGCGCGCGCGGCGCGCCTGTACCTGGCCGCCTACGCCGCCGGCCTAGAGGTCGCCAAGGGCCAGGACGGCTCCGCGCTGCTGGACCTCATCGAGGACCGCCACGCGGGCGACACCGACGCGTCGGGCATGGCGCACACGATCTTCAACGCGATCGCCGTCGCCCGCGGGACCTCGGTGCGGCGCTGGCCGGACTACCCGCCCGAGGTCCATGAGCACCTGCACGGCTTCGTGGAGGCGCTCGGTCGGTTCACGCGCGATCACTGGTTCGCGCTGAGCATGAGCCAGACGCTTGAGGAGCTCATCCTCCAGAACGGCACCGACCACGCGGAGCTGCTCGTCGGGCGCACGCAGGTCACGCGGCCGCCGGTGGCCGGACCGATCGCCGACGTGGCGCTGCGCGGCGCGCAGCGCCTGATGATCGCGCCCCGCGACCTTGAGGACGGCTCGCCGCCGATCGTCCTGCCGGTCGCCGGGCCAACCGTCCCGGCCATGGTGATCGCCGACGCGCTCGCGACGACGCACGGGTGGGAGATCCTGCGGCGCCATTTCGCGGCCACGATCTACCCGGAGCTGACCGTGCGCCGCGACGCGCGGATCGTCGTGCACCGCGGGCGCGTCAAGCTCGCCGACGGCGAGGCGGCGCCAGAGGTCGAGACCGCGCAGGCGCTGCACACCGCGGTGGGCTGGATCGTGTTGTTGCAGGAGCTCTGGGGCCGCCCGGACTGGGAGCACGACCGCTTCTACGACCTGGGCGTCAAGCCGGCCCGCGAGGATCGCGGCGGGCCGGTGGTCGCGCGTGAGGAGCTGGGGATCGTCGAGATCGCCGAGGAGCTGCCCGCGGTCACCGGTGTGGATGGGCCGCTCGACGTCGACGTGGCCCTGGCCGGCCTTCCGCTCCTGCGCGTCCGCGTCCATCCGACGCGTGGCGCGGTCTCCGCGCAGGCGCTGCGCGGAGCGATCAGCTACGCGGGTGGCTTCGAGCTGTGCAACGTCGTTGTTCGGGAGGGGCTCCTCCTACCCGATCCCGCCCACCCCACGGAGGAACCGCTGCGCGCGCGCCTCGCTGCGGCGGCGGCGCGGCGCCGCGCCACGGCCAACGGCGCCGCGCCGGCGGGATCGGAGCAGCTGCTGCCCGGCTGGGCGGCAGTGGCGCAGGAGGTCGCCCCGTCGGGCGTCGCGCTCCTGGGCCGCCACCGCTACGGCACGATCAGCGGTGCTGCGGGGCGCCCCGCCCTGCTGCCCGGGAAGGCCGCTGCCCACCTCGAGGCGCTGGCCGGGCACACGGGCCAGCCGCTGGTCGCCCCGTCCGGCGGCGGCGCGCCCTTGGCGGTGCTGCACGCGCCGTTCCTCATCGACCGCGACCGCGAGCCGGTCGAGCTCGGGCTGAAGTCCGACGGCCGCGCCCGCTGGTTCGAGCGCCGCCACATGGCCGTCGGGCGGCTCGCGGCGGGGTCGGTCGCCGGGGCGCGCCGCGCCCACGTCCTCGAGCTGCTGCCACCCACGGCGGGGCAGGTGCTCGAGGTCGGGTGCTCGGATCCGGTCCTCACCGCCGAGCTCGGGGCCCGAGCCGAGCGGCTCGTCGTGGCCGACATCTCGTGGCTGGCGCTGCAGGAGGCCGCCGCCCGCTGCGCGGACGCGGCCAACGTGTCGTTTCAGCGCACCGACCTCTTCGAGGAGCCGCTGCCGCCCGGCAACGACCTGATCGTCTGCGGCGACGTCCTGCGGTGGGCCGAGAAGCCCGCCCAGCTGCAGGCCGGCGCCCGCCGTCTCATCGACGCGCTGGCGCCGGGCGGGGCGCTGGTCGTGACCAGCAGCACGTCGAGCGCCGACCAGGTCTGGCGCGCGCTGCACGCCGGGCGCCGCTTGGCGTTGACCGAGGAGCTGCGCGGCGCCACGTTTCGCATCCAGCGCTACGAGGTGCGCGCCTCGCGCCTCCCACGCCCGCTGCACCGTCCCGCGCCGGTGCGTCTGCGCACGCTCACGATCGCCGAAGAGACCGCCGAGACGGCGCCTGCGCCGGTGACCGTGACCGCCGGCGAGGTCACCGCCGCACTGCCGGTCCTGATGTACCACCGGATCGCCAACGACGGTGAGCCGCGTGCGCGCCGCTGGCGCACCGAGCCGGCGGCCTTCGAGGAGCAACTGCACTGGCTGCGCGAGGAGGGCTTCCGCTCGGTCGACGTCGACGAGTGGGCCGGCGCCGCCGCACTCGATCAAGAGCTGCCGGGGCGGGGCATCATCCTGACCTTCGACGACGGCTTCGCCGACTTCGGCGAAGAGGCCGCTCCGCTGTTGCAGCGCTACGGCTTCCGCGCCGAGCTGTTCGTCGTCAGCGGCCACGTCGGCGGCACGGACTCCTGGGACACCAGTTGGGAGCGGCGCGAGCCGCTGATGGACTGGCAGGCGCTCGCCGACCTGCCACCCGAGGTGGTGCGGATCGGCTCGCACACGGTCGGCCACGCGCCGCTGACCGCGGTCTCCCACCAAGAAGTGGTTCGTGAGCTCGTCGAGAGCCGGATCACGCTCGAGGATCGGCTGGGACGGCGGGTCACGACGATCGCCTACCCGTTCGGACTCAACGACGGGGCGGTTCAGCGGATGGCCGGCGCGGTCGGCTACGAGGTCGGTTACACGACGATGCCGTGGTGGGCATATCCGACACGCAACCTTTTGGACCTTCCTCGCCTGGAGGTCCGTGGCGGCGAAAAGCTGGAGACATTCCGGCGTTTGGTTGACCGTCCTTCCCCATAATTGCCTGAATTCTCGAGTCCGGCGAGTGGACTTATAGTCGAGTGCAGTTTGGCCGTTAGCGGCTAGGCAAGGCCACCTGCTCTCGCTACGGTGGTTCAGACACACGGCGTTCACATCCCACGGCTGGGAGTGACGCACCACCTGACCGGGGTCACGAAGGGCAGGAACTCCGGTCGGCCATAAGTCTGTAGGGCCAACTCCTAGGACAAGGAAAGCGTTTCCCTTGCGAGTTCCGCTACGCGTGGCCGAAACCGGCCGCGGTACGACCAAGCTCATGCGGATGACCGGGCTGCGCTCGGTCCCGCCCATCATCGAAGAAGTCAAACCAAACGGCGCCGTCATGCTGCGCGACCGCCGCTACCGGCGCAGCCTCGTGGTGGCCGACGCGTTGTCGGCCCTCGTGGCGCTGGTGTTCGCCACCAACGTGCTCGGCACCAACCAGCTGGGGCTGCAGATCCTGCTGGGCCTGCCGCTCGTGACGCTGGCGTGCAAGCTCAGCGGGCTGTATGACCGCGACGAGCTCGTCATCCGCAAGACGACGCTGGACGAGGCGCCCGCGTTCCTGGAGCTGGCCACGCTTTACACGCTCGCCGTGTGGATGCTCGACGGCGTCGTGCTCAGCGGCCCGCTCACCAAGGAGGCCGCGCTGATCCTCTGGGTCTCGCTGTTCGCCTTCGGGCTCGTGTTCCGTCGCGTCGCCCGCTACGTCGCGTCACGCGCCGTCCCTGAGGAGCGCCTGCTGCTCATCGGCGACGCGGCGACCTACGCCCGCGTCCAGCACAAGCTCGAGGCCGGCGACGTCCACGCGCGCCTGGTCGGCCGCATGTCGCTGCAGCGCGTGTCGGACTTCAGCGCCGACGAGCGCCCGGTCGACGAGGCGACGCTCGGTCAGCTGATCCGCGACCTCGATGCTGATCGTGTGCTCGTGGTGCCGAGCCAGACCAACCCGCAGGTGACGCTCGACCTGATCCGTGCGACGAAGGCCATCGGCGTCCGCGCCAGCATCGTCCCGCACGTCTTCGACGTCGTCGGCCAGTCGGTTGTCTTCGACGATCTGAGCGGCATGACGTTGCTCGGCGTCCGCGAGTTCGCCCTCGGCCGCTCCTCGCAGGTCGTCAAGCGGGCGTTCGACCTGCTCGGCGCGGTGGCGGCGCTGCTGGTCTTCGCGCCGGTGCTGGCGCTCATCGCCGTGCTGATCAAGCTCGACAGCCGCGGTCCCGTCTTCTTCCGTCAGGAGCGGATCGGGCGCGACGGCGAGCCGTTTCGCATCTTCAAGTTCCGGACCATGGTGGCCGACGCCGAGGCCCGCAAGGCCGAGCTGATGGCCCACAACGAGGCGGACGGCCTCTTCAAGATCGCCGACGATCCGCGCATCACCCGGGTCGGGTGCGTCCTGCGCAAAACGTCGCTGGACGAGCTGCCGCAGCTGCTCAACGTGCTGCTCGGGGAGATGTCGCTGGTCGGCCCGCGCCCGCTGATCAACAGCGAGGACGAGACCATCACCGGCTATGACCGCCGCCGGCTGCACCTGACGCCGGGCATGACTGGTCACTGGCAGATCATGGGGTCCTCTCGCGTTCCCATGCACGAGATGCTGAAGATTGACTATGTCTACGTCACGACCTGGAGCCTCTTCGAGGACATCAAGATCCTGACGCGGACCGTGCCCTACATGCTCGCCCGCCGGGGCATGTGAGGCTGCGGGGGAGATCATCCGCCTCACCGGGTGATGGAGATCACTCGCTTTGCGAGAAACGGCGGGATAGTTTTGGCCGAACAGGAGGTCCGTGCGGGGACTTCCAGGACTGTGAAAGGGCCATCGGTGGCCGACAGCAATTGGGTGTTCGTGGAGCGCTCGCGCGGACGCATGCGGCGCGTGACTCTGCTCAACGACGAGTTCGAGATCATCTCGACGCACGATCGCGGGAGCGACTCGGCTGAAGGTGAGCCTGACGAGTGTCAGCTCCTGCGGGCCGTCGAGCTCGAGCGCAGCATCCGACTCACCGCCTGAGAGTCGATCCCCGCCCGCCCCGCGCTGCGCCGCAGGCGGGCGACGGACTACCGTTGCCCGTCGCATGACCGCCGCCCTCGACACCGCGCTCTATCGCGCTGCCCGCACCTACGGGCACGCGCCCGCGACCGAGCGTGCCGTGGCGCGGTTCTCCCACCTCGGTGAGCACGCTGCGCTGTGGTTCGCCATCGGCGCCACCGGCGCGGCGCTGGATCGGCCGCGGCGCCGTCGCTGGAAGCGGGCGCTGGCGGGGGTCGGTGCGGCCTACGTCGCCAACGTCGCCGTCAAGTACGTCGTGCGACGGCCCCGCCCGTTGTTCGAGGACTTGCCGCAGTTGATCGGGACCCCGACGCAGCTGAGCTTTCCTTCGTCGCACGCCACCTCGTCGTTTGCCGCCGCCCGCGCCTACGCCCCGTTGCTGGGCGCGGCAGGTCCGGTCGTCTATCCGCTGGCGGCGGCCATGGCCGCCACGCGCGTCTACCTCGGCGTGCACTACCCCTCAGACATCCTCGCCGGCGCGCTGCTCGGCACGCTCGTAGGAGAAGCGACTCGATGAAGGTCGGCATCGTCGGCATGCCCAACGCGGGCAAGTCCTCCCTCTTCAACGCCCTGACCAAAGCGGGGGCCGAGGCGGCCAACTACCCGTTCACGACGATCGAGCCCAACGTGGCGATCGTGCCGGTGCGCGACGAGCGCATGGAGCAGGTCGCGGCGTTGTTGCAGTCCTCGGAGATCGTGTGGGACACGATCGCCTTCCACGACATCGCCGGCTTGGTCAAGGGCGCGTCGGAAGGCGAGGGCCTGGGCAACAAGTTCCTGGCCAACATCCGCGAGACCGACGCGATCGTCCACGTCGTCCGCGCCCACACCGACTCCTCCATCTTGCACTCGGAGGGCTCGGTCGATCCGGCGCGCGACGTCGAGACGATCGAGACCGAGCTGATCTACGCCGACCTCGAGCAGGCCGAGCGCCGCCACGAGCGCGTGCTCAAGCAGGCGCGCGGCGGCGACAAGGAGGCCACGGCCGAGCAGAAGTGGCTCGAGGAGATCATCGCCGGGTTGCAGGCGGGCACGTCCGTCCGTGCCGCCATCGTCGACCACCCGGTGCCCGATGCGGCGCCCGAGTCGTTGCGCAACCTCTCGCCGTTGACGAGCAAGCCGGTGTTGTTCGTGGTCAACGTCGACGAGGGCTCCGACGAGATCCCACCGGTCATCGCCGAGCACGCCGCGGCGCAGGATGCCGGCGTCGTCGCCGTCTCCAGCCGCCTGGAGGCTGAGCTGTCGGAGATGGACGACCAGGACGCCGCCGAGATGCGCGCCGACCTCGGCGTCAGCGAGTCCGGCCTGGATCGCGTCGCCCAGGGCGCCTTTGCGTTGTTGCAGCTCAACTCGTTCTTCACGGCCGGTGAGGGCACGATCGCCCAGTCCTGGCATCTGCGCGACGGCCTGACCGCCTGGCACGCGGCGGGCGAGATCCACACCGACATCCAGAAGGGCTTCGTCCGCGCCGAGGTCATCGGCTGGGATGCGCTGGTGGAGGCGGGAAGCTACGCCGGCGCGCGCGAACGCGGGACGCTGCGCCTGGAAGGCCGCGACTACGTGATGCGCGACGGCGACGTCATCAACGTCAAGTTCACGCCCTGATCCTCACGACCGGGTACACGCCTCCTATGGACCTTCCCCGCCGCGTCGACAAGCCCTGGGGCCACGAGCTCTGGTACGCCTTGACCGACCGATACGCCGGCAAGATCTTGTACGTGAACGCCGGTCACCGGTTGTCGCTGCAGTTCCACCATGACAAGGACGAGAGCAACTACCTGCTCTCGGGCCGCCTGAGGCTGATCAAGGGCACAAGTGCCGACGACCTCGTCGAGACCGAGATCGGCCCGGGCCACACCTGGCGCAACGAGCCGGGCGAGGTCCACACGATCGAGGCGCTTGAGGATGCGCAGGTCCTCGAGGTCTCGACCCCGGAGGTCGACGACGTCGTGCGGCTCTCCGACAGCTACGGCCGCGAGGGCACGACGGCGCATTAGCGTGGTCGGCGCGCGCCCACGTCGCCGGCGCGCGCGCCGCGTTGCACTCGGGCTATTGGCCCTCGTGGCGCTCGCCGCCATCGCGGCGGCCGTCGTGCTGGCGCGGGGCAGCTATGAGACCTATCCGCGGACCGGGCTCCTGACGGCGGCCGGCCGCCGCGCCGCGCCCGCGTGGACGCGACCCTGCTGGACGACCGCGCGCCACCTGCGCGCGACGACCTGCGCGCACGTCTCAGGCCGTGTCGTCTGGATCCAGCACCACGACCCCGACGGCGACGGCGACCGCCATCTCATCGTCGTCGAGCGGTTGCACCCGCGCATCGTGAAGATCGCACCGTCGCTGCCGGTCTCGCACCTGCCGGGGTACGGGACGCGGATCGATGCCGTCGGCTACCTCGACCTCGGCGGCAGCGGGAACATGGAGCTCATCGCCGCACGGCTGGTGCCCGGCGGGCCGACGGGCCGCTGAGCGTCACCAGGCGGTGCGGACGTCGTAGGCCGTGAACCTGCGATCGGCCGTCAGGATCACGGCGTCCTCGAGTTGCGCCTGAGCGATCAACATGCGATCGAACGGGTCGCGATGGTGAAGGGGCAAGGCGGCCGCCGCCTTGGCATGGTCATGGGTGATCGGCAGAAGCGTTACGAGGTCGGGCTCGTAGAGGGCGTTCAGGTCGTCCACGCCGTCGAGCTTGCCCAGCGCCTCCTTCATCCGTAGCTCCCAGATCGTTACGGCGCTGAAGAGGAAGGGATTTGCGTCGTCCTCCATCAGCGACTGCGCGTGCTCGGTCAACTGTCGCGAGCCTTTGAGCCACCACAGCAGCGCGTGGGAGTCCGGGAGAACTCTCATCGCATGCCGAAAGCTTCGGCGATGTCGTCCGGTAGCTCGTCGAAGTCGTCTGCGATCCAGATGCCCTTCATCGAACCGCAGAGCTCGGCGCGCGAACGCTTCGGCTTCTCGATGGCGACCAGGCGCGCCACCGGGACGCCCCGGCGCTCGAGCACGACCTCTTCACCGCTCTCTACGGCCGCGACCAGCTGCGACAGCTTCGTCTTGGCTTCGTGCATGCCCACGCGCGTCATGCCAGGAGCGTAGCACTCCTATCTAGCTAGATCGACTAAGTCAATCTAGCTAGGCCACGCTGCGCAGCGCCACCGGCGCGTCGACCGGCTCATCGCTGCGCGCCGCCCGGTGCGCGCGGATGACCCGCAGGCGCCGCTCGCGCGTCTCGCGGTCGTCGGCGAGGATCGCGCCGCGCCAGCCGAAGAAGGCCCACAGGTCGACGCCGAGCAGGATGCCCACGGCGATCAGGATCGCGATCGCGAAGCCGAGGCCGACGCGGCCGCGGTGGTGGTCGGGCACGCGCGTGTCGAGTGCTAGCGCGACGTCGGCGTCCGGCCGCACCAGCGGCGTCGCCTTGATGTCCTTGCGCAGCACGTCGTAGGCCGGCTTGGGCCGCCCGTCGTAGGTGATCAGGCCCTTGTGGTGGATCGAGGTGCGGTCGGCGGATCGCAGCTGCGCCCCACCGTCCCACTGCGGCTTGACCGCGAACTCCTGCAGCGTCCAGTAGATCGCGCCGCTGAGCGTCGGGGCCCGGCGCACGGCGCTGAGCACGTCGCGCGTGTAGAGCTCCTGGAAGGCGTAGGTCTGCTTCTCGCTGGCCGGGCCCGTCATCGTCGACTCGGCGCCGAACTCGGTCAGCACGAGCCCCGCGTTGGGGTACATCGCGCGCATGCCGCTGAGGTACGGGCCGAGCGAGCGGATGTCGGCGGTCGAGTGGCCCGGCTTGCCCGGATACCAGCCGAAGTAGCTGTTGATGCCCAGCAGGTCGAAGGCCGCGTAGGCCTCCTGGCGCGCGTAGCCGGGGTAGCTGAGCGTGTCGACGGCGGTCGGCAGCGTCGGGTCGAGGTCGACGGTGAGCGCGCGGGCGTCGCGCAGGAAGGCGGCGGTCCCCGGCACCTTGTCCGGGATGACCGACAGCTCGTTGGCGACCGAGTGCGTGATCGTCGACGGGTGGTTGCGCGTGGCCATCACCGCGGCGCGGACGGTCGACAGCGCCGTGTCGCGCTGGGCATCGGTGACCAGCAGCTTGTCGCGGTGGTAGATCGGCGCCTGGGTCCAGACCATGATCCCGGCCTCGTCGAGCTTGCGCTGCAGCCGCTCGTCGAGCGCGTAGTGCGCGCGGGTCACGTTGGCGCCGACGGCCTTCAGCTGGGCGACGATCGCGTTGACGTCCTCGTCGGTCAGCGCGGGCCCGTGGCCATCGACGTCCTCCTGGATCGACGCGCCGCGCAGCTCGACCGGCTTGCCGTTGAGCTCGAGCAGGCCGTTGCGAACGGTGACCGTGCGCAGGCCGATCCGCGCGCCGTCGTGCTGCTGGACGCCGCTGGGCCCGATCGTGTCCAGTGCCGCGCCATAGAGCGCCGGATGGCCCGGGCCCCAGAGCTTTGCGGTACCGGAGACCGGAACGCTGAAGCGCACGCGGGCGCGCTCGCCGGGCGCCAGCGGGCGGGCGGTGGCGCCCGCGCTTCCCGCCGGCTTGCCATCCGGATTGCTCAGCCGCGCGGCCAGGCGCGGGCGCACGGTCGCCGCGCTGCGGTTCTCGACCGTCGCGTCGACCAGCACGCTCCACGTGCAGTTGCCGCCGTCTTCATCGCAGCGCTGGCGCGGCAGGAAGCCGGCATCGTGGGTGACCAGCGCGCCGAGCGCCACCAGCTGGGCCGGACGCGTCATCCCGCCCCAGTTCCACCAGCCCTCGCGCGGCTCCTTGGCCTTGTGGTTGTCGGCCCGGACGACGAGCTCGTGCGGCTGCCCGTCGGCCAGTGCGGGCAGCGCGATGGTGAAGGGCGCGTAGGGATCGGTGTGGACGGCGATCCGCTTGCCGTCGAGGAAGACGTCGGCCACGCGGCGGATCTGCTCGAAGCGCACGCCCCAGGAGAAGCCGGCCGGCGTTCCGCTCGGCTGGGTGAGCTTGATGCGGTACCAGCCGGTCTGGCCGTGGAAGACCTTGGCGTCGGGATGCGGGTCGAAGACGTGGGGAAGGTCGACGGCCGACCACGTCGCGCCGCCGTGGCCATCGGCCCAGCCATCGCGCAACCCGGCGTCGGTGGGGTCGGGCGCGTACTCCCAGCCGGCGGCGTCGAGGTTGACCGCGCGCGGGGGCCCCGGAGCCGCCGAAGCCGTACCGACGCCCGCTGCGCAAATCAGCGCAGCGGCAGTCAGAAAGGCGGCGGCTCGTCGCACCACGCGGTGGATCATCGCTGAGGCATCGGCAGATGGTGCATCGGGCTTCAGCCCGGCGTTCGCCCGCGCACGCCCTACTCCTGCTTGGCCAGCTCCTCCAAGCGGCTCGCCAAGCGGTTCATCCCGCGCGCCGACGCGGCCGTGGCGGCCTCGCCGAAGGTGGTCGGCGCATCGGAGGGACACGCCACTGGGATCGGCTGCAGCGTCGCGATCTTGCGGAACTCGCGCAGCTCCTCAGCTTGATTTCGGAGCGCTGCGGCGACGCGTGGGCGCTCTTGGTCAGCGTTGGCGATGGCTGTGTCGAGATCGCCATGCACGCGCAGGATCTCCCCCGCCGTCTTCTCCCCGATGCCCTTGGCGCCCGGAATGCCGTCCGACGGATCGCCGCGCAGGGCGATGAAGTCCGGCACCTGGTCGGGGCGGATGCCGTAGCGCGCCTTGACCCCCGCGACGTCGACGAGCTCCGGGCCGTCCTTGCCGCCGCGCGGGTACAGGACGCGCACCGACTCCCCCACGCACTGGAACATGTCGCGGTCGCCGCTGAAGATCAGCGCGGTCCCGCCGGCGTCGACCTCGCAGCGGGCGTAGGCGCCGAGCAGATCGTCGGCCTCCAGGTCGCCCGCGTCCTCCCAGAGCCACCCGAACGCGTCGAAGAACGCTGGCGCATCAGCCCACTGGGGCGCCAGCTCGTCCGGGACCGGCGGGCGGGTGGCGTGGTAGGAGGCCAGCGACTCCGCGCGGTAGGCAGCGGCTTCGGCGCCCGTGCAGAGAACGACGGCCCGCGGCGCGTGGCGCTCGACCGCCCACAGCACCTGGTTGGCGAAGCCCAGCAGCGCGTTGACCGGCGTGCCGTCGGCGCCGGTGATCGACTTGGGCAGGCCGTAGAAGGCGCGGTAGAGCAGCGATGGCGCGTCGACGGTGAGCAGCGGACCCATGGGCGCCGTACTCTGCCAGGTGCCGCCGATGCCCAAGATCCCCACCAGCCGCCTCGCGCGCACCGCGAAGTTCGGCGGCCTGGTCGCCGGCCAGAGCGCGCGTTGGGCGGGCACCCAGGCCGCCAACCGCCTGCGCTCCGACGACCAGGCCGAGGCAGCCGACGCCAAGCGGGCGCTCGCGCTCGCCGACGAGCTGGTCACTCAGCTCGGGCAGATGAAGGGCGCGGCCATGAAGCTCGGCCAGGTCCTCTCGACCATCGACTTCGACATGGTCCCCGAGGGCGAGCGCGAGGCCTTCAAGGAGAAGTTGTCGTCCTTGCGCGACGACGCGCCGCAGGTGCCGTTCAAGAAGATGGAGAAGGTGATCATCGACGACCTCGGCGGGTCGCTCGACGAGCACTTCTCCGCGTTTGACAGCACGCCGGTCGCGGCAGCGTCGATCGGACAGGTCTACCGCGCGGTGCTGCACGACGGGCGGGACGTCGCGGTCAAGGTCCAGTACCCGGGCGTGGCGGAGGCGGTCGAGACCGATCTGCGGAATGCCGCCGTCCTGCTGCCGCTGGTGCGGCGCCTGGCGCCGGGGTTGGATGCCAAGGCGATCCTGCGCGAGCTGCGCGACCGGATCGGCGAGGAGCTCGATTACGAGCTTGAGGCTCAGAACCAGCGGCGGGTGGCGCGGGCGTTCAAGGACCATCCCTTCATCCGCGTGCCCGACGTCGTCACCTCGATGTCGACCCGGCGTGTGCTGATCAGCGAGTTCGTCGACGGCCGCGGCTTCGGCGAGGTCAAAGGACTGTCGGAGGCCGAGCGTGATCGCTTCGCCGAGATCTGCTTCCGGTTCTTCTACGGGTTGCTGCGGCGCGAGCGGATCGCCGCGGGCGACCCGCATCCGGGCAACTACCTGCTGGCCGACGATGGTCGTGTGTGCTTCTTGGACTTCGGGTTGATCCGGCGGATGGACGCCGAATACCTCGAAGGAGAGCGCGCGGTCGCACGGGCGGTCATCGGTGGCGACGCCGACGCCGTGCACCGCGGCCTGGCGACGCTCGGCTACCTGCCCGATCCGGACGCGTTCGATCCCGACCGCGTCCTCGGTCAGCTCGCTGCCGCGGGCGAGTGGTACTTCATCACCGGCTTTCGCCGTCTCGATCCGGAGTACGTGCGCTCCTCGATGGAGATCTCCGGCTCACCCGCTTCGCCGTACTTCGAGGAGATGCGCCGCCAGACGATCCCGCCTCAGGCGCTGCTGCTGCGGCGCATGGAGGGGTTGTTGTTCAGCGTGCTTGGTGAGTTGCGGGCCGGTGCTGATTGGGGGACGCTGGCGCTGGAGTACATCGCCGATGAGCCGCCGTCGACGGAGCTGGGGCGGGCTGAGGGCGAGTGGCTGGCGGGCTCGGCCTGATCGTCGGTTTGCTGCGGTGGGTCGGGGTGCGGGCGGGGTTGGTAGGGCGGCGCTCCGCGACGATCGCCACCGCGCTCGGGTGGTCTGGGGCGTTGGGTGAAAGTGTTGGGGCGTGGTTCGGCGCCCATTTGTGTGGGCACCGAACGGGTGCCGCGCGGATGTCGACATCACGGATCGCCGCCTCGTCCCGACGCGCTCGTGCCGCGTGCGAGCGCCATCTCGCTGGGACGGATCGCACCTAGACGTTGAGATCCAACGTCAACGTGCGATCCGTCGTTCGAGGGCCCGCCGGGTCATTTCAGGCTGCCGCGCTTGGCCAGCCAACGAGTGGGCTGGCCGGTGATCGCCGCGATGCGGTCGTAGTCCTCGTCGTAATGCAGCACCGCCACGTCTGCGGCCTCGGCAGCGGCCGCGATCAAGAGGTCGGCGTGCTTGACCGACCGCTGGTGCGCGCCGCCCTGGGCGCTCAATTGCTCGTACACCCACAGCGCGCGCCCCCACTGCTCCTTGCCGACCGGGCAATCCGGGAGCGCGTCCAACTCCTCGCGCAGGTCTGCGAACTCGCCGGCGTTCCGTGCGCTGTACAGCAACTCCATCCGCACCATGTCGCACGTCGCAATCTCGCCGTCGACGAGCGCGGTGTCGAACTCGTGACGCAGGGCAGGTCGACCGGCCGCGCGCGACCACACCCACGCGCTCGTGTCCGCGAGGACGCTCACGCAGCACGGCCGGCGGGCCGACGCAGCGCGTCAAGCGCGTCGGGCGTCAGGTCCTCGAACCCGCGCTCAGCCAGACGCGCTCGACGAGCGCGCGCGACGACGCCGCGGAGCGCCTCGTGGACCGTGTCGGTCGTGCGCTCCGTTCCCAACTCGTGGGCCGCCTGCTCCACGAGGTCCATATCGAGGTTGATGTTCGTGCGCTTGATCACAGGCTCACTGTACACATGCCCACGTTCGCTTCATACACCTCGCTGCGGTGGGTCGGGGTGCGGTGTGTGGTTGGTTGGGCGGCGCTCCGCGACGATCGCCACCGCGCTCGGGTGGTCTGGGGTGTTGGGTGAAAGTGTTGCGCTGTGGTTCGGCGCGCATTTGTGTGGGCACCGAACGGGCGCCGCGCGGATGGGGACATCACGGATCGCCGCCTCGTCCCAACGCGCTCGCGCCGCCAGCGCGGCGCCGCGCGCTTCGAGTCGGAACTGCGACGCGGCTGTCACGAGACGCCAACGCCATGCGGGCCACTGCCTGGCGATCTCTCGCGCTCGAGGTCCGGGTCGCCTCGTGATCAATAATTCACCACCAAACGCCCCGTATCGATCCGGGTCGTCTGCCCCTCGCATATGAGGGGGCAGACGACCCGGATCCGACGCCCGCCATCCCCGAGACCAAAGCGGACGACAGGCCAACGCCGAGAGGCACCGACCCCGCTCACTCTCCTCGGTGCCGACGGACCACGCCGCACACCCCGACCCCGATCGCGCTGAGCACCACGACGTCGGTACACGAAGTTGTTGGTGTTGTCTCCGATCGGACAGCATCTCTCGAACATCGCAACGATTCTGCGCAATCGAGCACCTCCGTCCACTCCCCCGGCTAGGCTCCACCCTTCAACCAAATCAAGACCCCCGCGACCGCTGACACGGCCCGGGGGCATGACCCAAAGGAGCATCAACTCCCATGAGTACCCCGCAGCGTACCCACGCCCGCATGCTCGTCGTCGATCGCGAGACCGCCGACGTTCTCCGGCGTGAGACCAAGAAGATGATGGATCTCGGCCACGAGCTCTTCGAGGATTTCCTCCTCTACGGCCCCGAAGCCCAATACGTGCTCGCCATGCGCTTCTGTGACGCAACAGCACTCATCACCGCCGTCGGCTGGGACCCCGACAAGGACGACCCCGACGTCGAGACCTTCGAGGTCCCGCTCACCGACGACCTCATCGAGCAGCTGCGCCACCGCCGCTACGACCTCGCCCTCTGCAACAACGACCGCCTCGACGGCCTACCTGTCGACAAGCCGATCGACCCCGACCTCCTCGCCGCAATCACCGTCGACCGCCTGGCGGCCCAAGCACTCGACCACCTCTTCGCCACCTACGCCAAGGCCACCAAGAACTAGGCAGCACCCCCCGGCCCAGCGGGCGGCGGTCAACCCGCCGCCCGCACCGCCGAACGCCCGAATCCCGACACTAGACTTCACCCGATGACAGCCACCGTCATCCACGGGCTCGACGAGCTCAAGAGCAAGGTTGGTCAGGAGCTGGGTGTCAGCGACTGGCTGGAGGTCACCCAGGAGGCGGTCGATGCGTTTGCTGAGACGACCGGCGACCACCAGTGGATCCACGTCGATCCCGAGCGGGCGAAGGACACGCCGTTCGGCGGCACGATCGCCCACGGGCTCTACACGCTGGGCCTCGGTCCGCAGTTCTCCTATGCCATGTTCGAGATCTCCGGTGTGGCGTTCGGCATCAACTACGGCTACGACAAGGTGCGTTTCCCGGCGCCGTTGCCGGTGGGCTCGAAGGTCCGGATGGGCGCGACGCTGACCAAGGCCGAGGATGTGCCGGGTGGGGTGCAGTTCACCGTGACCCAGACGTTCGAGCGCGAGGGTGGCGACAAGCCGGTCTGCGTCGCTGAGTCGCTCTCGCGCGTCTACGGCGGCTGAGCGCAGAAACGAGCTACGCGGCGCGGGCGAGCGTGAAGCCGTCGCCGCCCATCGCGCTGCGGTCGCGCGTGTGGTCTAGCTCGAAGTACGGCCGGGCCTCGAAGGTGCCGAGCTTGCGCAGCAGCCTGCCGGCCAGACGGTTGCGGCGGCGGGTGTAGAGGCGGACGTCGGCGTTGTAGATGCGCCGCGCGGCCTGCGCTTCGTCTTCGATGTGGCTCAGGCGGGCTTGGAGGTCGACGAAGGCGCCGGTGGCGCCGAGGCCTGGATGGTGCTCGGCCAGCGTGGCGATAGCGGCGATTCCGGCGACGAGGCGACGCTCGGCGTTGGCGCGCTCCCACGGGCTCGTGGCGGCGACCGCATGGTCGCGGGCGGCGGTGACCCGGGCCAGTGTCTCGGCCTCGACCGGCGTCTCGGCCTGGACGGCGGCCACGAGCGCGCCGATGAGCGCGTGACGGTCGCGGAGGTGGACGTCGATGGCGTTCCACGCGCTGTCGGCGGCGTTCCGTGCAGCGACCAACCCGCGCCAGGCCGACAGCAGCCAGAGCGCGCCAAGCGCAAGCACTGCGATCGCCATCGACACGCCGGTCATATCTGCGCGATCGGCAGTTCGGCGCCAAACGTGAGCGTTGGAGTGCCGTTCTCAGCGGACATTTGTCACGGCCGCTAGAGAATCCGGGTCGCTGAGCGCTGCCTATCGCAGCTCGCAGCGACCCAGAACCTGGCGGGAAGTCCTATCCGCCGGTCGTCGCGACCTGGCCGCCCGTGGCGTCGGCGGCAGGCGGTGGCGTGGCGCCGCCGCTGGTCGGCGAGGTCGTGGCGCCGGGGGCGGTCGTGCTGGCCGGGACGTCGGCCGGGGTGTCGCCGTCCCCGCCGCCGTCCTCATCGGACGACTGCTTCTTCGTCCCCGAGATGTAGGTGAACGATGCCCAGGTGTCAAACAGCCCGAGGCGCGTGCGTAGCTGCGGGCCGGTGACCTGGGTGACGCCGTTGGTGCCGTCGACCTCGGCGCGCACGATGCGCGGGGACGCGCCGCGCTCCAGAACCGTGATGCCGCGGAAGGAGCCGCGGATCAACCCCTTCAACTTGGCTTGCACGCTCGCCTGCGAGAAGGTGAACGGCCCCCAGTTGTGACGGGGCGAGACGCTGTCGAACGGATCGTCGACGCCCTTGAGCCACGTGCGCGGCAGCGCGCCGATGAACGAGTCCTCGATGTTCTCGGTGTGGCCGCCCGATGTGGAGAAGAAGTAGGTGGTGACCGGTTTGCCGTCCTGGGCGACGACCTCGTCGTTGGTGGCGGCGACCGCGGCGTCGGTGCTCGGGAACTCGGCGGCGACGCCCTTGTACATCTGCGAGCGCGTGTCGGCGTACTGGTCGATGCCGTCGGTGGTCGTGCCGACGTTGGTCGTCACCGCGTAGGTGCGCGCCGCGACGGCCTGGGCCTTCAACGCTTCGGCTGGCCAGGTCGACGGCGACTCGGCCGAGACGACGCCGCGGACGTAGTCCTCCAAGTTGAGCGCGTTGATCGCCTCCACGCGAGAACCGACCACGCGGAGCTCCAGCGCCCCGCGGTAGCGCCCGTCACGCGTGCCGTTGGCCGCGGCGCCGCGCAGCCGGAACGCCCCGGCCTTCGGCGCGCTCAACCGCAGCGGCGCGGCGTAGGTGCCCAACCGGCGGCCCGAGGCGGCATACAGCGAGACGCGCCCGCCGCTGGCGCCGACCGAGTAGCTCGAGGTGGCCTTCAGCTTGCGCGATCCGCCCGCGACCATGCCGCTGACGACGACCCGTCGCGTCGTCTGCAACAGCACCCGCACGTCCGGCGGATCGGCCAGCGGCACGACGTTGGTCTGCTCGTAGTAGTGGCTGAGGATGTCGCGGTAGGAGCTGCCGTGCTGCGCGTAGCCAAGCGCGCCGTACTGGCTCATCCCGATGCCGTGGCCGAAGCCGTGGCCCTTGACCACCAGCCGCCCGGCCGCGGGCGCACCGGGCGCGAGGGCCAGCGCGGCTGCCAGCGCGAGCGAGAGGGAGGCGGCGATCCGGCGCATGCCCGTTGCAAAACGCGGGCAGGGGAGGTGAGTTGCGGTGCTAGGTTCGGTCGACATCGGGCGTTGTCTCAAGCGCTGCAGCCAGTCAGGGTAGGGAAAGCACATGTCCAAGCGGCGAGCATCTGACCTCTTCGTCGAATGCCTCGAGGCGGAGGGCGTCAAGTACGTGTTCGGCATTCCGGGGGAGGAGACGCTGGACCTCAACCAGTCGCTCGCGAGCTCCTCGGTCTCCTTCATCCCCGTTCGACACGAACAGGGCGGGGCCTACATGGCCGACATGTACGGACGTCTGACCGGGCGCGCGGGCGTCTGCCTGGGGACGCTCGGGCCGGGCGCGATGAACCTTGTCACCGCGATCGGCGACGCCTTCCTGGACCGCGCGCCGCTCGTCGCGCTGACCGGTCAGGCCGACCTCGAACGGATGCACAAGGAGTCGCATCAGTTCATCGACCTGGTCGAGCTCTTCCGCCCGATCACCAAGTGGAACGCGCGCGTGACGAGCCCGGAGATCATCCCCGAGGTCGTCCGCAAGGCCTTCAAGGTCGCCGAGTCCGAGAAGCCCGGCGCCACCCACCTGGAGCTGCCCGAGGACGTCATGGCCGCCGAGGTCGACGCGCGCCCCCTGCCGCGCCGCCGGCCGGTCAAGCCCGAGCCGAGCGCGCGTGAGCTGCTCAAGGCCGCCGACCTGATCCGCAACGCCATCAACCCGGTCGCGCTGGCCGGCAACGGCGCGGTGCGCGCCGGCGCGGCACCCGCGCTGCGCGAGTTCTGCCGCGCGACCGGTATCGCGGTCGCCGAGACGTTCATGGGCAAGGGCCTCCTGGACTACGAGGATCCCAAGGCGCTGGGCACCGTCGGGCTGCAGGCGCGCGACTACGCGCTGGCCGGCTTCGAGGACGCCGACGTGGTCATCGCGATCGGCTACGACCTCGTCGAGCACGCGCCCAAGTACTGGAACCCGCGGCGCGACAAGACGATCATCGTGCTCGACTCCGAGGCCGCCGAGATCGACGAGTACTTCACGCCCGAGGTCGAGCTGGTCGGCGATATCTACCACGTGCTCACGCGGCTGGCCGAGGAGTGCCGGGACGTCCCGCACTCCGGTGGTTCTCCCCGGCTGCGCTCGCTCGTGGAAGGTCGCTTGGAGGGCGCGCGCGATGACGACGCGTTCCCGATGCAACCGCCGCGGGTGCTCTACGAGATCCGCAAGGCGCTGCGACCCGACGACATCCTGATCTCCGACGTCGGGCTCCACAAGCTCTGGATCGGGCGCATGTTCCCGGCCCACGAGCCCAACACGGTGATGATCGCCAACGGCCTGGCGGGGATGGGCTTCGCGGTCCCGTGCGCGGTCGCGGCCAAGCTCGTGCACCCGAGCAAGCGCGTGGTGACGGTCAGCGGCGACGGCGGCATCTTGATGAACTTCCAGGAGTTCGAGACCGCGATGCGCCTCAAGACGCCGTTCGTCAACGTCGTCTGGGAGAACCGGCAGTTCGGCTCGATCGTCTGGAAGCAGGACAAGAAGTTCGGCGAGCACTTCGGGGTGGACTTCACCAATCCGGATTTCGTCAAGCTCGCCGAGGCGTTCGGGATGCCGGCGTGGCGCTGCCAGGCGCCCGACGACTTCGGCAAGCACCTGCGCCACGCGCTGACGCTTGACCTGCCGTCGCTCATCGTGCTGCCGATCGACTACTCCATGGACGTCGCGTTCTCGTCCGAGCTGGGCGACGAGACGGTGGCCAACACCTAGACCATGGCTTCTTCGCGCACCTGGGCGGGCACCACGCTGGAGGACCGGGCCGCGGCACGCCGCGCCGCGCTGATCGACGCGGGCACTGAGCTGCTGGGGACCGACGGCGCGGCCGGTGTCACCGTGCGTGCGGCCTGCCGGGCGACCAAGCTGTCGGAGCGCTACTTCTACGAGAGCTTCGACGGGCGTGACGCGCTGCTGCGCGCGGTTCACGCGCAGGTCGCTGCCCAGGCGCGCGCCGCGATCGTCGCCGTCGTGGCCGCGCACGTGGCAGGCGGCGGTGAGGCCGAGGGTGAGGCGCTGGCCGCCACGACGGCCGAGGTCGACGATCCGCGCGAACGCCACCAGGCGGCGCTCGCCTACGCCGCCGTCGGCGCCTTCACCGCCTTCCTGGAAGAGGATCCGCGCCGCGGCCGCGTCCTGCTCAGCGAGTCGTTCTCCGACACGGTCCTGGCTCGCCACGACGTCGAGCTGGTCCCGGCGTTCGCCGCGCTGCTCGTTGCGCAGATCACGGCGCTGCCCGACGCTCCGGACGCGGTCGACGCCGAGCTGACCGCGGTCGCGTTGATCGGCGCGCTGCGCAACCTCTATCTCGCGTGGATGGGGAGCCGCCCGCCGATCTCGACCGAGCGGCTCAACGCCCATGCGGCGCGGCTGATCATCGCCGCGGCGCGCGTGAGCTCTCGAGAGACGTGATTGACAACGAGCGTTGTCATCTTCAGACTGGCAGCGGATGCCGTCCGATGACGCCCGCCCGCTCGGCCCCGATTCGCTGACCTGGCGCTACTTCGGCGACGCCCGCGGCATGCTGCTCACCGTGCGCGCCGGCGTCCTGCAGGCGATGCACCCGGCGATCAACGCCGCGCTGCTGCAGCACTCCGACTTCCTCGAGAACCCGCTCAACCGGCTGCTGCGCTCGGCGCCGCCGATCCTCGGTGTGGTCTACGACGGGCCGGAGGCCGGCGCGACCGGCGCGTGGGTGCGCGACCAGCACAAGTCGATCAAGGGCACCGACAGCCAGGGCCGCAAGTACCACGCGCTCAGCCCCGACGCCTTTTACTGGGCCCACGCGACCTTCTTCGAGTCGATCATCGCCGGCCAAGAGCTCTTCGGAAACCGCCTCGGGGCGGCCGAGCTCGAGCTGCTCTACGAGGAGTCGATCGACTGGTACGCGCTCTACGGCCTGACGATGCGCCCGGTTCCGGAGAGCTACGCAGCGTTCCAGGAGTACTGGGAGCACATGCTGCACGACGTGCTGGAGCGCACACCGGTCGCCGCCGGCACGTTCGCGCCCAACGGCGAGCTGCCCGCGCCCTACCCCTGGCTGGCGGGTCCGGCGTGGGCCGCGCTGCGGCCGCTGGCCAGCCGCGGTCCGGCCTGGATCGCGCGGGGCACGCTGCCGCCGGCCGCGCGGGAGACGCTCGGCCTGTCGTGGTCGACGGCGGAGGAGATCGTCCTGCGCACGATGCTGACCAGCCTGCGGGCCAGCTGGCCGCTGGTGCCTGGGCCGTTGCGCTACCTGCCTCGCGCTCGAAATGCAATGCGTCGCGAGGCCGCGCTGGCCCGCGCTGTTGCCTAAAGTGCACCAAAGCTCCCCATAGACGAGCGGCTACGCGCCGGGTCTTATCGGAGACGGGGTCCGATACCCATAAGCGGGGATGCGCTGGCCTAGGCAGATGTCCGATGGCAGGGATGTGTTGCCGCTCCCTCTCCTCCTCTCCCTGCTGCTGCTGGCCCTCGCCGTCCCCATGTCCGCCGCGCTGCTCGCCGCAGCCGCGCCGGCTGTCGAGGCCCACGCCGTCGCCCTCGAGGCCAAGTACCTCGTGGGTCGCTGCATCGCGCTCGTCGCGCTGCTGCTCGTCGCGCCCGTTCTGATCGCAGCCGCGCTCGCCGTGCGCGGCACCTCACGCGGGCCCATCCTCTTTCGCCAGCGCCGCGTCGGCCAGGACGGCGAGCTCTTCGAGATGCTCAAGTTTCGCTCGATGCGCGTCGCCGATGACGCCGGCTTCGTCCCCGCCGGCGGCAGCGCTCCCGGCGGCATCGAAGGCGTCGACCGGCGCACCGCGGTCGGGCGCTTCCTGCGTCGCTCCTCGCTCGACGAGCTGCCGCAGCTGTGGAACGTCGTCTGCGGCGACATGGCCCTCGTCGGCCCGCGCCCCGAGCGCCCCGAGCACGTCGAGCGCTTCAGCGACGACGTCCCCGGCTACGCGCGCCGCCATCGCGTCCGCGTCGGGCTGACCGGCCTCGCGCAGGTCGAGGGCTCACGTGGTGCGACCTGCATCGCCACGCGGGCGCAGTTGGACAACGCCTACATCGACGAGTGGTCGCTCGCGCTGGACGTCAAGATCCTTGGCCGCACGTTCGGCGCGGTCCTGCGTGGCGCGGAATAGTCATAGGTCATAGCTGCTGGTTTCGCCGCTACGGCACACCGGGCAGTCGTATCCTCGGAGGCTCAACCAAGGAGGACCGGCAGATGGCAGCGACAGCGGACGAGACCCGGGTGGTCGAGGGCGTCAAGACCCAGCTCTTCATCGGTGGGCAGTGGCGCGACGCGACCGGTGGCGCGACGCTCGACGTCGAGGATCCGGCGACGGGCGAGACGATTGCGACGGTCGCCGATGCGACGCACGAGGACGCCGATGCGGCGCTGGCCGCGGCGACCGAGGCGTTCAAGACGTGGCGCAACGTCGCCCCGCGTGAGCGTGCCGACATCCTGCGGCGCGCCTACGACCTGATCCACGCGCGCGCCGAGGAGCTCGCGTTGTTGATGACCTTGGAGATGGGCAAGCCGGTCGCAGAGTCGCTCGGCGAGATCACCTACGCCAACAACTTCCTGCGCTGGTACTCCGAGGAGGCGGTCCGCATCAACGGGCGCTTCACGGTCAACGAGACCGGCAAGGGGCGCGTGCTGACGTTGCGCCAGCCGATCGGCCCATGCCTGTTCATCACGCCCTGGAACTTCCCATTGGCGATGGGCACGCGCAAGATCGGCCCCGCGCTGGCGACCGGCTGCACCTGCGTCGTCAAGCCGGCCAAGCAGACGCCGCTCTCGATGCTGGCGCTGGCGCAGATCTTCGAGGAGGCCGGGCTGCCGGGCGGCGTGCTGAACGTCATCACCGCGTCGTCCTCGGGGTCGATCATGGCGCCCCTGATCGAGGACCCGCGCGTGCGCAAGATGTCGTTCACCGGTTCGACGCCGGTCGGCAAGGAGCTGATCAAGCAGTCGGCCGAGCAGGTGCTGAAGGTCTCGATGGAGCTCGGCGGCAACGCGCCGTTCCTGGTCTTCGAGGACGCGGACCTGGATGCGGCCGTCGAGGGTGCGCTGCTGGCCAAGATGCGCAACGGCGGTGAGGCGTGCACGAGCGCCAACCGCTTCCACGTCCACGAGTCCGTCGCGTCGGAGTTCGCCGACAGGCTCGCGGCGAAGATCGGCGCGCTGAAGGTCGGGCGCGGAACCGAGGACGGGATCCAGGTCGGGCCGCTGATCGACGAGGCGCAGCGCTCGAAGGTCGCCGAGCTGGTCGACGACGCGGTGGGGAAGGGCGCGCGTGTCCTGACCGGCGGCGCGCGGGTCGACGGCGCGGGCTACTTCTACGAGCCGACCGTCCTGGCCGACGTCCCGGACGGTGCGGACCTGCTGTCGGAGGAGATCTTCGGGCCGGTGGCGCCGATCACGACGTTCGCTTCCGACGAGGAGGCGATCGCGCGCGCCAACGACACCGAGTACGGCCTCGTCTCCTACATCTTCACCACCGACCTCAACCGCGCCTTCAAGGTCATCGAGTCGCTCGAGACGGGGATGATTGGCCTCAACCAGGGCATGGTCTCCAACGCCGGCGCGCCGTTTGGCGGCGTCAAGCAGTCGGGCTTTGGCCGCGAGGGCGGGCCCGAGGGGCTCGACGAATACCTGGAGACCAAGTACGTGGCGATGAACGTCGGCACCGAGCCGACGGCGCTCTAGACGGAGGTCCGTTGCAGGACATGCGGCGTCGGTCGCGAAGACGGCGAGCCGACACCGCTCCGGAGAGAGGTCCGTTGCAGGACATGCGGCGTCGGTCGCGAAGTCGGCTGCGCCGATGCCTCGCTTCGTGGACCTCAGTGCGCCCATCACTCCGTCACCGCCGGAGTTGCCCGACATCTTGCGCACCGACGTCGAGTTCTCCGACCACGCGGAGGGCGCGAAGACGATCGAGGCGATGCTCGGAGTCGGCCCGGAGCTGCTGCGCGATCGCGAGGGTTGGGCGGTCGAGACGTTCACGCGGTTCGGGACCCACAACTCGACCCATGTCGATGCGCCCTACCACTACAACTCGACGATCGGCGGCGCACCGGCCAAGCGGATCGACGAGTTGCCGCTGGAATGGTTCTTCGGGCCGGGCGTCGTGCTCGACATGTCGCACAAGGCTGATGGGGAGGCGATGACGGTCGAGGAGGCGCAGGCCGCGTTGGATGCCGCCGGGCACGACTTGTCCCCCGGAGACATCGTGCTGGTCCGGACCGACCGCGATGACTTCATCGACTCCTTGGACTACATGACCCGCGGTCCGGGCGTGACCGTCGAGGCCACGCGCTGGCTGCACGCCCAAGGCGTCCGTGTGATGGGCATCGACGCCTGGGGCTGGGACGCGCCGCTGCACCTCCAGGCCGCCGCGGCGAAGGAGGCCGGCGAGCCCGGAATCTTCTGGGCCGCGCACCAGGCCGACCTCGAGTACTGCCAGATCGAGCGCCTCTGCGCGCTGCGCGAGCTGCCGCCGACGGGCTTCACCGTCTCGGTCTTCCCGCTGCGGCTGGTAGGCGGCTCGGCGGCGCCTGCTCGTGCGGTTGCCATCATCGACGACTGACCTGATGCGCGACACCGGTCTCAAGCTCGTGGTCTCGGCTGCCTTGGCGGTGGCGATGCTGGTTGGCGGGACGGCCGTGGTGCTGGGCGCGATCGGCTCGCGGCCCCAGGGCGAGTCGCTCGTGCCGCCCGCTGCGCACGGTGGGCCGGATGGGCGCCTGGCGGTCGCCGGCCCCTGGGTGCAGGCGCGCGATCCCGACGACACCGGTGAGTTGGCCGGCTGGGCCGCGGGCCACTTCGGTGGCCGGCTGGTCACGCTGCCGAACGTCGCCAACGCCGCGAAGGTCACCGGTGCGGCGGGCGTCGCGGCCTACCGCGGTGGGATCGCCTGGTATCGCACGACGTTGATCGCGCCGCGCACCGGCTCCTTCGCGCTGCGCTTCGAGTCCGTTCACCATGTCGCGGAGGTCTGGCTCGACGGGCAGCTGCTCGGAACGCACACCGGTGCCTATCTCCCGTTTGAGTTCACCTTGCGCTTGCGCGAGGGCGTGCCGCACCGGCTGGTCGTCAAGGCCGACTACCGCTTCCCGTCGCGCCAGAAGCGTGAGGGCTGGCACCGGACCTGGTTCAACTACGGCGGCATCAATCGCGAGGTGACGCTGCGCCCGCTGGGGCGGTCGGAGCTGGAGGCGCCGGCGCTGCGCACGCAGCTGTCGCCCGGCGGCGCCGCGACCGTTGACGTGAGCGTGTTGGTGCACAACCGCAGCGACTGGGCGCGGACGGTGCAGGTGCGCGGGACGCTGCGCCGTCGCGGCTCCGGCCCGGACCTCGTCTTCTCACCGGTGCGCGTCGGTGGGGGTCAGACGCGCCGGGTGACCTCGCGCGTGGTGATCAAGGACCCTGCCTTGTGGGCGCCCGGGTCGCCGTCGTTGTACGCCTTGCACCTCGCGGTGGCGGGCGAGAGCGCGTGGGACGACCAGGTCGGCCTGCGCGAGATCCGCCGCGAGGGCAACATCGTGCTGCTCAACGGCAAGCGGTTGCGGCTGCACGGCGCGTCGATCAACGAGGACGCCGAGGGCCACGGCGACGCGCTGACGAGTGCTGACATGGACGCGATCGTGCGCGAGCTGAAGGCCGTCGGCGCCAACGCGACGCGCGCCCAGCACGCGCTGTCGGCGCCGCTGCTGGAGCGGCTGGACCGCGCCGGGATCATGGTCTGGCAGGGTGTCGGCCCCGTCGACGCGCCGGGGGCGTGGACGTCGAGCACACCGGCGCTGGCGCATGCGGCGCGCGAGCGCGTCCGGGTCAGCGTCCGCCAGGAGCAGCTGCATCCTTCTGTCATCGCCTGGAACCTGGTCAACGAGATCGCCGGCAATGGCCACGACGCCTCGCAGGTCGCCTACGTGCGCGACATGGCGCGCGAGCTGCACCAGCGCGACCCGGGCCGGCTAGTCGCCGTCGACCTCTGGGGCGCGCATCCACCCGCGGTGCCCGGGGCGATCTATCGGGACGTGGACGCGGTCGCGCTGACCAACTACGTCGGGTGGTACGAGGGCGGCGACGAGTCCCGCGCCGACATCGTCGCGCGGCTGCACGACACCGCCGTCGGCTTCACGCGGACGTTCAAGAACAAGGTCTTGCTCGTGAGCGAGTTCGGGGCGGAGGCCAACGGATCGAACCCCCTCGACGCACCGGGCGGCTACGACTACCAGTCCTGGCTGCTGCGCCGCCACATCAAGACCTACAGCTCGATGTCGGCGTTGTCCGGCATGTTGGTGTGGAACCTCCAGGACTTCGGCGTGGCGCCGACCTTCGCGGGCGGCTCGATCTCGTCGGTGGTGCCCGACATCCACATCGAGCGCGGCCTCAACACCAAGGGGTTGTTTGACTACGCGGGCCGGCCCAAGCCGGCGGTGGCGGCCGTCCGCCGCGCCTTCGCCCCCTTGGGCACGGGCCTCTCCTAGGTCCGCGCGGCGACGTTCCCTGCGCCGCGCAGGGGCGAACCTCCTGTCCGGGGCGCCTCGTGGTGAATATGTCACCACGAAACGACCTGGATCATCGAATCGCGAAGCTCGCCGGCTCCCAACACGGCCCGGTGGCTCACCGGCAACTTCGGGCCCTCGGTCTCAGCCACCAGCAGATCGCGTACCGGCTGCGTGTCGGGCGGCTCATCCGCCACTTCCCAGAGGTCTATCTCGTTGGCCACGACGTGCTGCCGCGCGAAGGGCGATGGATGGGTGCCGTGCTGGCTTGCGGCGAGAAGGCAGTCCTCAGCCACGCCGATGCGGCCGCCCACTGGGGGCTGATGCCGTCGCGCGGACGTCTGATTGACGTCACGACCCCATGGCGTTCCGGACGTCATCCCGACCGGACGCGGATCAGGCTCCACCGCGTTGGGACCCTGCGCGCCTGGGAGTGCACGCTCATCGAGGAGATACCAACCACCACGGTGGCACGGACGCTCCTGGACCTTTCACCGGAGTTGCGACCCAGGGCGATGGAGGATGCCATCGCACAGGCGAATCGCCTCGACCTCTTCGATCTCCTCGCTGTCCGCCGGTGCCTCGATGAGCATCCGCGTCAGCATGGAGCGCCGGCGCTTCGGCGATTGCTCGATGCGCTCCAGGGCGTGGGCGCCGCAGACGTGCGGAGCATCCTCGAGGTCCTCGTGCTCCAACTCTGCGACGACCACGTGCTTCCGCAGCCGGTCGCGAACGCCAGGGTCGAGGGCTTCTTGGTGGACTTCTTCTGGCCCGCCAAGCGCTTGATGGTCGAAGCCGACAGCTACACCTATCACTCGATGCCCGGCGCCTTCGAGCGCGACCGCGAACGCGATCAGCAGCTCACGCTCGCCGGCTACACCGTCGTCCGGTTCACCTACACCCAGGTCGCCCAAACGCCGGCGCTGGTCCGGCGCCGTCTCCGGCGACTCCTGTCCTGATGCGGGGCGTCTCGGGGGGAATAATTCACCACG
>NZ_DASYJG010000013.1:0-28832 GCF_035996765.1 Baekduia sp. | reverse complement strand
AAGGCTCGGGCTTGAATGCGCGGATCTCTTCTTCGCGGCGGGCCACGAGGGCAAGAGTGGGAGTCTGGACGCGGCCGAGGGAGACGGTGCTGTCGAAGGCTCCGCGCAGCCGGATCGTGGCGGCCCGGGTGGCGTTCATGCCGACGACCCAATCGGCCTCCGAGCGGGAGCGGGCAGCGGCCTCGAGCGGCGCCATGTCCTCGCCGGGCCGGAGGCGCTCGAAGGCATCCGAGATCGCCTTCTTGGTCATCGAGTTGAGCCACAGCCGCTGGACGGGCTTGTGCACGCCGCTCGTCTCGTAGAGGTAGGCGAAGATCAGCTCGCCCTCGCGGCCGGCGTCGCAGGCGTTGATGACGAGGTCGACGTCGTCGCGGCGCAGCAGCGTCTTGACCACCGACATCTGCTTCTGGGAGCGCTCGTCGCGCACGACCAGCTTGAACTTGGCCGGCACGATCGGCAGGTCGGCCATGCGCCACTTCTTGAACTTGTCGTCGTACTCGTCGGGCTCGGCGAGCTGGACGAGGTGGCCGACGGCCCAGCTGATGATGTGCTCGGGGCCCTCGAGCCAGCGCTCGGTCTTCTCCCCCGCGCCGGACTTCTTCTCGAAGGGCCCGGGCAGGATCCGTGCGAGGTCACGTCCGACGGACGGCTTCTCGGCGATGACGAGGATCTTTCCCATGTGACGCGGGAGCGTAGCGACCGGACCCGGAGGCCGCCGGGCGTGTTGGAATGTTGTGACAGTTTCTGCTCAGCGAGCGCACGGGCCGGTGGAGACCGACCGCCCTGCGGGCGCCGCGCCGTCCAGGGCGCGTCGGACCAGCGCATTGGGCACGCCATAGCCGCCGTGGCGCGGCGTGCCGGTCGCCTGCGCGAACACCGTCGTCAGCACATGACCTGCCGTGTCAACGAGCGGACCACCGGAGTTGCCCGGGCGCACGACGCCGCGAAAGGTCGTCATCTGCCGCGTGACCGGGCCGTTGCCGTAGGCGTCGGTGGAGATCACCGCGCGCGTCTGACCAAGGCGACCGGCGCGGACGCTGTAGGGCCCGTTCTGCGGGAAGCCCAGGATCGCGGCCTCGGCGCCCACCGGCGGATCGCCGACAAGCGTCAGGGCGGGGGCGCTCAGCCCGTTCACGCGCAGCACCGCGACGTCGTTGGTCGCATCAAACGCCACAGCAGACGCGTCGAGCTTGGGCCCGACCCCACGCTCTTGGACGACCGTGTCGTCCTCGCCGGCGACGACATGCGCGTTGGTCACCACGAGCCCGTCGCCCGCGACCCAGCCCGACCCCTCGACGCCCAGGCCGCAGGCCGTACCGAGGATCCGCACGACGCTGCCGGCCGCCCCGGCCACGTCCGGATCGCGCGCGATCGCCGCGCTCGGCGGCGGCACGTCGGCCTCCGGGCCGTCGATGTGCGGAAACGGGTCGAAACGGGCGAGCGCGTTGAGAATCGACCCCGAGGGCGGAAGGACGGCGTTGAGGCGCTGCAGGATCTCGGAACGCTGGATGTCCTGGCGCAGCTGGCGCACGCCCGGCGTCTGCAGCGCCACGGCGCCAATGATCCACGCCAGCCCGAGTCCGATCGCCGCGCTGAGCACCGCGCCCAGAAAACCGTCGAGCGTTCGCACGCCAGGTATCGGGACGCTGCGGCGCACCAGGAAGCCGACGGCCTCGAAGAGCCCGGCGAAGATCGACCCGCCGGTGACCGCGGCGATCAACGACACCAGCGGCGCGTACGGCGAGGACGAGCCGTCAGAGAGCAACGCAGGGCCCAGACGACTTCCCAGAAATGCACCCCCGGCAAAACCCACCAGCGCGAACGCGCCCGCCACGAATCCCTGCCGCCACCCGACGGTGGCCATCACGACCGTGAAGGCGACGATCAGCCAATCGATGCGCGTCAACCGGAGGGAGCGTACCCGTGGCACGCGTCGCGTCAGTACCTTCCTGCGCGATGCCACCGCCGCACCGTCCCTCGCGCAGCCAGACGCGCGTGCGTCGTGCCGTGGCGATCGGCGCCGTGGTGGTCGTGGCGGGCGGCATCGGCGTCGTCTGCGCCAGCACCGGCGGCCCGAGCGAGCGCGACGCCGTCCAGCGCTTCGCCCACGCCTGGGATCGCCGCGACTGGGCTGCGATGCGCCGCGAGACCACCTCTGATGCGCAGGACCGCTACCGGCCCGCGGCGTTCGCCCAACGCTACGCCGACGCGGCCGGCACCGCGACGATCTCCGCGCTCAAGACCGGCCGCCCACGCGAGACCGGCGACGGCCACTGGCGCCTGCCCGTCGTCCTGCAGACCCGCGCGTTCGGGACGATCCGCGGCGACGTCGCCCTCGACGTCGTCAAGGACGCCGACACCGCGCGCATCGCCTGGACACCGCGACTCGTCTTCCCCGGCCTCGGCGCCGGCGAGCAGCTCCAGCGCACCACGCAGATGCCCGACCGCGCCGACCTCCTCGCGCGCGACGGCACGCCGCTGGCCCAGGGCCCTGAGCGCAGCTCCCCGCTCGGCGCCACAGCGCGGGCGATCGTCGGCGCGCTGGGGCCGATTCCCGCCGATCGCCAGGAGCGTGACGCGCAGCTCGGCTACCCCGACGGCGCGCAGGTCGGCATCAGCGGTCTCGAGCGCGCCTTCGACGAGCAACTGGCCGGCACGCCCGGCGGCGAGCTACGCGCCGGCGCCCGCCTGGTGGCAGAGCGCGCGCCGCGCAAGGCGGCGGCGGTGCGCACGACGATCGCGCCCAAGGTCCAGGAAGCCGCCGTCACCGCGCTGGCCGGGCGCCTCGGCGGCGTCGTCGCGATCCGACCCAAGACCGGCGAGATCCTCGCCGCCGCCGGCATCGGCTTCAGCGGGCTGCAGCCACCGGGCTCGACCTTCAAGATCATCACCGCGACCAGCGTGCTGGAGAACGGCGTCGCCAAGCCGACCGACACGTTCCCGGTCCAGACGGCGGCGACGCTGGAGGGCGTCGAGCTGCAGAACGCCAACGGCGAGTCCTGCGGCGGGACCCTGGCGGTCTCGTTCGCGCTGTCGTGCAACTCGGTCTTCGCGCCGCTGGGCGCCCGAGTCGGCGCGGCGAAGCTCGTGGCGACCGCCGAGCGCTTCGGCTTCAACACGCCAACGGGGATCACCGGCGCGGCGACCGCGTCGATTCCGCCGGCGGCCGAGATCGGCGACGACCTCGCGGTCGGCTCCAGCGCGATCGGCCAGGGTCGCGTGCAAGCCACCGCGCTGCAGATGGCGATCGTCGCCGCGACGATCGGCCTGCGCGGCCGGCGGCCCGACGTCACGCTGGACCCCGACCGCTGGAAGGTCGCGCCAACGCATCCGGCCACCAGCGCCAAGGTGGCGCGCCAGGTCGAGAAGCTGATGCTCGGCGTCGTGCGCTTCGGCACCGGCACGGTCGCCGCGATCCCCGACGTCAAGGTCGCTGGCAAGACCGGCACGGCCGAGCTGAAGTCGACGCAGACCTGCAAGCCGGAACCGGACAATCCGGAGTCATGTCAGGACCAGCAGCAGCAGGCCGACACGACCGACACCGACGCGTGGTTCTCGTCGTACGCGCCGGCCGGCAGCGGCCATCCGCGGGTGGCGGTCGGTGTGCTGCTGGTAGGCGCGGGCGCGGGTGGGGACACCGCGGCGCCGGCGGCGCGGCAGGTGCTGCTGGCAGGGTTGAAGAGCGGGTCGTAGGCGGCGGGGCTCGGGCGTCGATGGCGCTCAGCGCGGCCGTGGCTGGTGGTGCGCGGCGTGATCCGTCGGCACCGAGGAGAGCGAGCGGGGATGGCGCATCGAGGCGCCATCCGTCGTCCGCGGTCGCTTGGGCAGGCGATTCGGGGCCGGATCGTGGGCTCCTCGCCGTCAAACGCGTGGAACCCGCGATATAGGCGGGTTCCACGCACTCGATGACATCGAACCCGCGCATATCGCGGGTTCGATGTCATCGAGTGCGATTCGGCCCACCCGGGCGCCAGCGGACGACCCCGGGCGCCGCGCACCACCACCCACATCCATTCCTCGCTGCCAAACAGACCACGCCGCACACCCACGGCCAACGCCCGCGCTGGGCGCCAGCGACGCCCGCGCCTACCCGCCCCTAGACGTCCAGGTCGACGGTGGCCCTGCGGCCGCCGTCGGGAGGCGTGATGTTGAGCTCCAGCGGACGGTTGGCGTACGCCGTGTTGGGGACCCGGAAGAGGATCAGGCCGCCCTGCGTGAGGTTCTCGCGAGCCAGCGAGCCCGGAACGGGAATCTGGTCGCCCGCGCCGACCTCGACCGCCTTGTAGGCCGTGCGGTTGAGGTTCGTGTTGATCGCGATCGGCTTGAAGACCTGGCCGGTGGTGTCGCGAATCTCGAACTGCGACGCCGCCTGATGCGGATCCTTGGTCATGTTGAAGACCCGGATGAAGACCGCGAACCACTCCTGACCGGCGGGCAGCGCCCTGTCGGCCACGGGCAGGCCGGTGAGGTAGTCGCGGTCCTCGAAGTCGGCCGCGTTGAGCTGGCGCGAGATCTGGACCTGGTACTTCAGGTCGCCGGTGTTGACGTAGATCCCCTCGGTCTCGCCGTGGGTGGGCTCCTCCCCGCCGCTCCCACAGGCGGCAAGTGAGGTCGCGGCGGCGAGCGCGACGGCGGTGGTGGCGGCGAGACGGCGGAGCTGCATGGCGGGCGCGGACTCTAGCGATTGACGTCGGGATGGAACCGGAAGGCCGAAGCGGGCTTGCGCGCGCCGCCCGCGACAGAGGGCCGCACGCCACGGTCCAGACCCTCTTCGAGGATCGAGCGCAGCCGGCTCAGGGCCTTCTTGTTCTTGCGCTTCAGCCAGCCGCGCGAGCCGATCTCCTGGAGGCGATCGGAGAGCAGCTTGGGCTTGGTCTCCAGCGTGAAGGTCACGCGCGTCGAGGCACCGGAGGCCTCGTCGAGCTCGTAGACGCCGCGGGTCAGGTTGCGGTTGAACTTGCCGGTGCGGCCGCGCTCGACGACGAGCCGCGGAGCGACGAGCTCGGTGATCGTGGAGTCGGCCCACGTGTAGCGCTTGCCGCGCGCCCGGACCTTGTAGCGCGCGCCGGCGCCGACGCCGTAGCTGTCCTCGCGCGTCAGGTGCCAGTTGACCAAGTAGTGGTCGGTGAACTCGGCGTGGTTGGCGATGTCTGCGAGGTACGCGAAAACCTCTTCGCGAGGACGCGCGATGATGACTTCGACGCTGAGAGGATCCACGCGGCCGGATTCTACCCGCGGACCGACAGGGCCGGACTCAGGCCGCCTGCGGGATGATGCGACGGACCGTGTGGCCGCGCTCGAAGTGGCGCACGAGCTCGACGGCGTCGGGCTCGGCGCGGCGCAGCGGCGTGCAGAGCGCGCAGACCGTCGAGGAGCGGCCGAAGCGGTACATGCGCTCGCCGACCAGCGGCGTGCGCCCGCAGTCGGCGCAGCTGTGGCGGCCGGCGGTCAGCGACCCGACCGACTTGCGCAGCAGGGCGAGCTCGAGATCGGGCTCCGAGAGGGTCTTGAGGGTGCGGGCCATGGGCCTGGGTTCGGCGCTTGCCACGGTGCTCCTCCCGCTGCAGCCGAGCGTGGAGATGTTGGTGACCTGTCAAAGGATTGACGCTCAGGGTTTTTTGCCTGCCGCTCTGGCAGTACAGTCGGTGCTCGAGCGGGTCGCCAGCCGGCAACGAGGGAGTTGGTCGATATGGAGTCCTTAACGTCTGGAACCCTTGCGGGAACGGGGTCCTTCCGCTGTGAGCAGTGCGGGTACGTGGTGACCTTGACCGCGGCCGACGAGCTGCCGCCCTGTCCGGGCTGCAGCGGCGCCAGCTTCGTCCGCGCCTCGCTGTTTGCCGGTGGCCGCTTCCAGCGCCGCGCGGGTGAGGCCCCGAGCGCCGAGCAGCGCGCCGAGCTGGTGGTGGCCGCACGCGCCCTGATCGACACGCCGGGTGAGTACCTCGCCTACGAGGACGCGGGCCGCCTGCGCATCGCGCCGCTGGAGAAGGAGTGGACTCGCGTCGGTCGCAGCCTGGCGGCCGATATCCGCTTCGATGACCCGACGGTGTCGCGCCGCCACGCGCTGATCGTCCGCCAGGCCGACGGCGTGCGGGTGCTCGACGACCGGTCGCTCAACGGCGTCTTCGTCAACGGCGAGCGCGTCGAGTGGCGGGTCCTGACCGACGGCGACGAGATCGTCGTCGGGCGCTACCGCCTGCAGTACCTGCACCTGACGAGCGTGCCGTCGACCAAGGCCGTCCCGCCCGCCGCCGGGCAGCAAACGTTCTCCTAGACTCCAGCGCCAATGGCGCTGAAGATTGCTGTTCTCAGCCAGAAGGGCGGCACCGGGAAGACGACCGCCGTCCGGCATCTCGCCGACACGTTCCGGCGTGCCGGTCTGCGGATCGCGGCGGTCGACCTCGATCCCCAGGGCAACCTGTCGGACTACTTCGACGTCGCCGCCGACGCCGAGCCGACGATCCGCGATGTGCTGGTGGGCGCGGTCAAGGCCAAGGCCGCCCTGCATGTCGCGCCCGACGGCGTGAGCGTCATCCCGTCCAACCTGCAGCTGGCCGAGGCCGAGGTCGCGCTGGCGGGCAAGATGGGCCGCGAGCTGACGCTGCGCAAGGCGCTCAAGCCGATCGAGGACGACTTCGACGTCATCTTCCTCGACTGCCCACCGAACCTCGGGCTGCTGACCGTCAACGCGCTGGTCGCCGCCGACCAGGCGCTGCTGAGCGCCGAGGCGCAGTACTTCGCCCTGCAGGGCGTCGAGCAGGCGCTGGAGGTCATCGAGCTTGCGCGCGACGGGCTCAACCCCGACCTGGGGTGGCTCGGTGTCGTCTTCACCATCGCCGACATGCGCACCGTCCACTCGCGCGAGGCGCAGGCGTCACTGAAGGAGCACGTCGGCGACAAGCTGCTCGACACGGTCGTGCGCCAGTCGATCGCCTACGCCGAGTCCGCCGAGCGGGCCGTCTCGATCATCGACCACCGCCCCGATCTCGGCGCCGACTACCTCGCGCTGGCCGATGAGCTGCTGGGCCGCCTGCAGCTCACCGACGCCCGCAAGCAGCTCCGGCCGCTCCTCGACGCCTCCGGGAACGGCGCCTCGGCTCGATGAGCCATCGCCGTGCCGTGCTGGGAGGCGCCGCGGCGGCGCTCCTGGCGCTGGCCATTGGCGGCTGCGGTGCCGACGTCGAGCCGTCCCAGGACACCACGACCACGGCCGCCCAGACCCCGACGCTGAGCGCGACGCCGACGGCCCCCGCGCCCGCCCGGAGCAAGCCATCCGCCTCGTCGCGCGCCTCCAAGCTGCGGCCGCCGCTGGCATTCCACGTGCGCCGGCGCACGATGCTGCGCACGGCCCCCGACGGCCGCATGGTCGCGCGGATCCACACCAAGACGGAGTTCAAGTCCCCGACGATTCTCGCCGTGGCAGCGCGCAAGCCCGGCTGGGTCCTGGTCCGCACCTCCTACGAGCATCACCACGTCGGCTGGCTGCCGCTCAGCGCGGGCGCGCTCTTCAGCCAGCCGCGGAGCATCGTCATCGACCTCTCGCGCCGGACGCTGACCGTCTTTCACCGCGGCAAGCTGACCGACCGCTACAAGGTGGCCGTCGGAACCGACGCGACGCCAACACCACGTGGGAAGTTCGCGGTGACCGACCGGCTGCGGACCGGCAACGCGGCCTCCGACTACGGCTGCTGCATCCTCGCGCTCAACGGCCACCAGCCGAAGATCGCCCAGGGCTGGGGCGGCGGCGACCGCGTCGCGATCCACGCGACACCGCACACCTGGACGCTCGGCCACGCCGTCAGCCACGGCTGCGTCCGCTCGACCAACGCGGCGCTGCGTCAGCTGATGCGCCATGTGCGGATCGGGACGCCAGTCACGATCCACGCGTAGTTCTATGACTTGTGGCGCAGGCGTCTTGTGGCGCACAGTGCGAAGCGCTGTTCGTGGTGCGCGGCGTGGTTCGTCGTCACCGAGGAGAGCGAGCGGAGCGGGGGCCGGGCGTTGGCTCGTCGTCCGCCGGGGTCCGTCTCGACCTCTGCACCGCATGGGTGCTTTTCTCGAGATCGAGTGAGATCTGTGTCGAGCAAAGGGTGTCATAGGCCCTTTGCTCGACACGGACGATCAGCCCCCGGCGCCCACAGACGACCCGTCGCGCCCCGAGGCGCCACTCTGCTCGCTCTCCTCGGTGACGACACATCACGTCGCGCGCCACAACCAACGCCCGCACTGCGCGCCACAGACGCACGCACTCCGCCCAACCAACCCCTACAACTCGCGGACGTCCGCCCCATGAGGCTCGAACGGCGCGCGCAGGACCTGGGCCCAGTCGCCGGCCTCGCGGCGCAATGCCTCCATCGCCGCGCCGGTCTGCTCGTAGTGGCACCAGACCAGGACGGTCGGGCCGGCGCCGGAGATCGTGGCGCCGAGGGCGCCGAAGGAGGTCGCCCGCTCGACGAGCTCCATCGAGCGGGGAAAGAGGTGGGCGCGGTGGGGTTGGTGGAGACGATCGGCCAGGCCCCGGCCAACCAGATCCCAGTCGCCGCGGGCCAGGCCGAGCGTCAGCAGCGAGGCGTGGGCGATGTTGGCGACCGCGTCGGCCATCGGGACGGTCGCCGGCAGCGCGGCGCGCGCCTCCTTGGTGCGCACGGCCTCGTGCGGCACGACGAGGATCGCCTCTAGGCCGGCGGGCGCGTCGAAGCGCGTGGGGCGGGCGGGCGGGTCCGGGTCACAGATGACGAAGCCGCCGAGCAGCGCCGCGGCGACGTTGTCGGGATGGCCCTCCAGCTCGCAGGCCAGCTGCAGGACGTCGGCGTCAAGCTCAAAAAGATGATCGGCCGCCAGCAGCCCGCCGACGTAAGCGGCCGCGCTCGTCCCCAGCCCACCCGACAGCGGGATGTCGGAGCGGATCCGGAACTCGAACCGATCCGGCGGATGGAGGCGCTCGAAGCCGCGGACGGCGAGGTTGCGACGGTCCTTGGCGATCGCAAGATCGGTGACGACCGCAAAGCGCCCGGTCTCGACGACCTCGATCTCGGTGTGCAGCGCCAGCGCGGCGGCGAACGAGTCAAAGCCCGGCCCGAGGTTCGCCGAGGAGGCGGGCACGCGGACGAGGCGACGACGCTCCATGCGCGCCGGACCCTATCCGAATCGCGCGCAGGCTCAGGTGAGCGACAACAGCTCCAGCAACCCGCACAGCGACAGCACGCCGCGCGCGTCCGACGGGGTGTTGACGATCGTCAGCTCCCAGCCCTCGCGCTCGGCGCGACGCCAGCAGCCGAGCAGCAGCGCAACGCCGGTGGAATCGAAGAACGTGACGCCCTGCAGGTCGATGAGGACGTGGGACACATCGCCGCTCGCTGCCAGCGCCTCCAGGTGGTCGGCGACCAGCGGCGCGGTCGCGAGATCGATGTCGCCGGCCGGGGCGAGGGAGACGGTGTCGCGGTGGTGGCCGACGGTGACGGAGAAATCAGAAGGGTGATGGTTCATGGCGGACCTCCCTCGCTGAAACGCAGGCGCGGCCAAAATCACGCGCAAACTTTTTGCGTGTTCGGAAAGTCAGAACCCAAAAACCGGAGCGTTAGCCCAGGACGGCGTGCTCGACAGCGTTCAACTCGGGCTCGCATGGCACCACCGAGCCGGCTTGCATGAGCGCGGTCTGCGGATCCTTGAGGCCGTGGCCGGTGAGGATGCAGACGATCCGCGTTACGCCCTCGGGCGCGCCGTACTTCAGCAGCCCGGCGACGCCCGAGGCGCTGGCCGGCTCGCAGAAGACACCCTCGCCGGAGGCCAGGAAGCGGTAGGCATCGAGGATCTCCTCGTCGGTGACCGCGCGCACCATGCCTTGGGACGACGTCATCGCCGCCATCGCCTCTTCCCAGCGCGCCGGGTTGCCGATGCGGATCGCGCTCGCGATCGTCTCCGGGTTCTCGATGACGTGGCCGTGCACCAGCGGCGCCGCGCCCGCGGCCTGGAAGCCGAGCATCTTCGGAGACTCTCCCATCTCCTGAAACCCCTTCCAGTAGGCGGTGATGTTGCCCGCGTTGCCCACCGGGATGCAGAGCGCGTCGATCGAGCCGATCTCTTCGTGGATCTCGAACGACGCCGTCTTCTGCCCCTCGATCCGGAAGGGGTTGACGCTGTTGACCAGCGCGATCGGCTGGCGGTCGCAGACCTCGCGCACGAGCTTGAGGGCCATGTCGAAGTTGCCACGCAGCGCGATCACCCGTGCGCCGTGCATCAGCGCCTGGGCGAGCTTGCCGGTGGCGATCTTGCCCTCGGGCACGATCACCGCGCCGCGGATGCCCGCACGCGCCGCGTAGGCCGACAGCGACGCGGCGGTGTTGCCGGTCGAGGCGCAGAGCACGGCCTCGGAGCCGGTGCGCACAGCGTCGCTCACCGCGCACGTCATCCCACGATCCTTGAAGGAGCCCGTCGGGTTGGCCCCCTCGATCTTGAGGAAGACCTCGGCGCCGACGCGCTCGCTCAGCCGCGGGGCGGGGACCAGCGGCGTCGAGCCCTCCTGCAGCGAGACGACGGGGTCGTCGGCGGCAAAGGGCAAGCGGTCGCGGTAGCGCTCGATCAGACCGGGCACAGGCTTCTCAGAACTCCTCGTCGATGACGCGGATCGCGCGCGGGCGTGAGCGCACGAACTCCAGGCCGGCGATCAACTCGACCGCGGCAAACAGCTGGGACTCGAGCACGGGGTGCAACACCATCACCAACCGGGCGTTGCTCCCCAGCCCCTTCTGCACGAAGGACTTCACGCTGATGCCCTCCTGCCCCAGGATCTGGGCGAGCTGGGCCAGGACGCCGGGCTCATCGGCGACCTCGACGTGCAGGTAGAAGGCGCTGGTGACGTCGGCGACGATCGCCAGGCGGGCGGACGGCTCGGGCGTGGACGCGGGCGGGATCATCGCGCTGATGACGTCGCCGAGAACGGCGGAGGCCGTCTGCGGGCCGCCGGCGCCGGGGCCGCTGAGGGTGATCTCGGTGATCGCCGGCGACTCGATCGTCACCGCGTTGAACGGGCCGTTGATCGACGCCAGCGGATGCGCGCCGTAGAGGAAGGCCGGGTGGACGCGGACGCTGAGACCGCCGTCGACGCGCTCGGCCGTGCCGATCAGCTTGAGGCCGAGGCCGAGCTCGCGGGCGTACTCGAGGTCGTCGGCGGTGAGGTGCTCGATGCCCTCGTAGGGGATCTCGCTCAGCGCGACCGGCGTGTCGAACGCCAGCCGCGCGAGGATCGCCATCTTCGCGGCGGCGTCCTTGCCGGTGACGTCATCGGTCGGGTCGGCCTCGGCGTACCCGAGCGCCTGCGCCTCGGCCAGCGCGTCGGCGTACTCGGCGCCGGTCTCGGCCATCCGGCTCAAGATGAAGTTCGTGGTGCCGTTGACGATCCCGTGCAGGCGCTCGACGTGCGCGCCGGCCAGCGACTCCTGCAGGACCCTGACCACGGGCACGACGCCGCCGACCGCGGCCTCGAAGCGCAGCTGCACGCCGTGCTCGCGGGCGACCGTCCACAGCTCCTCGCCGTGCTCGGCCAGCAGTTGCTTGTTGGCGGTGACGACGTGCTTGCCGGCCGCCATCGCGCGCACGACGTACTCGCGCGCGGGCTCCAGGCCGCCCATCAACTCCACCACCAGGTCGGCGTTGTCGAGGATGTCGTCGAAGTCGCCCTCATTGCGGCGCAGGACGCCGGTGACCTCGGGGCGCAGGCCGGTGATGTTGGCGACGTGGTCGGCGCGCTGCGCCACGAGGTCGGCAAACGCGCCGCCCACGGTGCCGCGGCCGAGCAGGCCGATGCGGAACGGGTCGGGCATTTACAGATCCCTCCGGGTCAGGTCCTCGTAGGTCTCGCGGCGCACGACCGTGCGCGCATGACCATCGCCGACAAAGACGATCGGGGGTCGCGGCTGACCGTTGTAGTTGTTGGCCATCGCATGCCCGTAGGCGCCGGTGACGGGCACGGCGACGATGTCGCCTGGCTGCGGATCGGGCAGGTCGACGTCGGCGATGATCACGTCGCTGGACTCGCAGTGCTTGCCGGCGAGGTGGACGGGCGTGCCCGGCGTTTGTGGTCTTCCGACCACCATCGCCTCGTAGCGGGCGTCGTAGAGCATCGGACGCAAGTTGTCCGACATGCCGCCGTCGACGGCGACGTAGTCCACCACGTTGTGCTTGACCGACTCCACCGTGTACAGCGTGACGGTCGAGTGGGCCACGAGCGCACGACCTGGTTCATCGGCGATGCGCTTGCCCTGGCCGAGGATCTCGCGCATCAGCCCCACCTTGCGCTCGACGTACTCCTCGATCTCGGGCGCGGACTGCTCGTGGGTGTAGGCGACGCCGAGGCCGCCACCCATGTTGTAGGTCCTGAAATCGCCGAGCTGTGCGACGGCTTCCAGCGCAGCGCGAAACGGCGCGAGGTCGAGGATCTGCGAGCCGATGTGGAAGTGCAGGCCATCGAGGTCGAGCTTGTCGGAGCGCTGCGCGCGCTCGATGGCAACCGCAGCGTCGGCCGGGTTGAACCCGAACTTGGTGTTCGGGCCGCCGGTCGAGATCTTAGGGTGCGTGTCGGGGCTGACGCCGGGCGCGATGCGCAGCAGGATCCGCTGCCGGGCACCGGACGGGATCAGCCGCTCCAGCCGCTCCAGTTCCACGAGGTTGTCGACCACGATGTCGCCGATGCCGGCGTCCAGCGCCATCTGCAGCTCGGCCTCGCTCTTGGCGTTGCCGTGCAGGTGGATCTTCTTGGGGTCAAAGCCGGCGTTAAGCGCGAGGTGCAGCTCACCGCCGGAGGCGACGTCGCAGGCCAGGCCCTCCTGCGCGAACAGCCGCAGGACCGCAGTGGCCGGAAACGACTTGGAGGCGAAGTGGACCTCGAAGTCGTCGGTCCGCGCCGCGAAGGCCGCCAGGAAGCGCCGCGCGCGGGTCCGCAAGTCGTCTTCGACCACGATGTAGGCGGGCGTGCCGAACTCCCGGGCGAGCTCGCGCGCATCGCAGCCGCCGAGCTGCAGGACGCCGTTGGCGTCGAGGGTCGTGCCCAAAGGCCAGACATGAGAGACGGAGGTCTGCGTGGTCGCCATCGGCGGGGCGGCATGATGCCACGCCATGCGCACCGTTCGGGCTGACCCACCCGTCGAGACCGGAGAACTTGACGGCCTGGCATGGGCGCGGTTCGCGCCCGCCCGGGCCGATTTTTCGCCCAATTCGCCCCCGGCGACCGCCGGCGTCGTCCTCCTGCACGGCGCGGACTCACGCAAAGAGAGCCACTTCGACTTCGCCCGCGCGTGCGCCAACGGCGGCCTCGCGGTGCTTGCCTTCGACGCCCGCGGCCACGGCGAGAGCCCCGGCCCGCTGGACGGCCGGGCGATCGACGACGTCGCGCGGATGGCCGACCTGCTGCGCGAGCGCGCCGGTATCGAGAAGGTCGGCCTGCGCGGCTCCTCGATGGGCGGCTACCTCGCGCTGGTCGCCGCCGCCGAAGCCCGCGCAGCCGCGGTCGTGGCGATCTGCCCGGCGTCGGCGGTGGGGTTGTCGGTCGGGGTCCGCAGCGGGCGGTTTGACTTCACCGTCGATCGCGATGCCGTCGTCGCGCTGCTGGTCGCCCACGACGAGACCGAGGCAGCCCGCGCATTGGACGTGCCGTTGCTCCTTCTGCACGCCGAGGGCGACGAGGTCGTCCCCGTCGAGCTCTCCCGCGCGCTGCACGCAGCGGCGCCGACGTCGAAGCTCGTCGTGGTGCCCGGTGGGCACCACCGCTCGATCCAGCACGACGCGGAGCTCCAGGGGGTCGCAGTGCGGTTTCTCTCGCGGGCGATGCGGGCGCAGAGGTAGAGGGCGCTCAGCTCGAGGCGCGGGTCGTTGCGCGCAGCGGGATCTGTCGGCACCGAGGGAGTGAGGCGGAGCCGGCACCTCGTGGCGCCGCCGGTCGTCCGTTTGCGCCTGGGCTCGGGCGGTCCGTGTCGAGCAAAGGCTCCATGACAACCGTTGCTCGACACGGATCTCACTAGGTCTCGAGAAAAGCACCCAGACGGTGCAGACGTCGAGACGGAGTCCCGCGGACGACGAGCCAACGCCGCGAAGCCTCGGCTCCGCTCGCTCTCCTCGGTGACGACAAGCCACGCCGCGCGCAACGGCCAGCGCCCGCACTGCGCGCCACAAACGCCCGCGCCCGACTACAGGTAGTTCATCGGGTTGGTCACCGCACCGTTGACGCGCACCTCGAAGTGCAGATGCGGTCCGGTGGAGTGCCCGGTCGAGCCCGAGAGCCCGATGATCTGGCCTTGGGTCACCTGCTCGCCGACGTGCACCTTCAAGACCGACTGATGCCCGTAACACGTCGACAGCGACGCGGTGTGCTGGATGCAGGTGTAGTTGCCGTAGCCGCCTTCCCAGCCGGCGATCGCGACGCGGCCGCCGTCGGCGGCGCGGATCGGGGTGCCGGTCGGGACGCCGATGTCCATGCCTGGGTGGCAGGCCTCCCAGGCGCGGCGCTCGCAGAAGGGTGCGGTGATCGGGCCGTTGACCGGCCAGATGAAGCGACCGCTGCCGCCGTGGATCGGCCCGGCGGGCAGCCCGACGCCGCCCTGCAACTGCGCCTGGACCTTGTCGGACTCCTTCTGGAGCTCGTCGAGGTGGGTCTCCAGCGACTTGCGCTCGGTGCGGACCTTGCTCAGCGCGTTGGCCTTGCCGGCCCGCGTCTGCGCGTAGCCCACCCGCGTGCCGATCAGCTGGTTCTTGACCGCGGCGACCTGGTCACGGCGCTGCAACACGATCGCCGTCAGCTGCTGCTGGCGCGCCTCGAGCTTGTCCAGGCGCGCGGCGGTGCTCGTCGCGTCGGCCTTGGCGCTGCGGACCAGCTTGATGACCGTGTTGTCCTGGTCCTGGATGCGGCCGAGGAACTCGCCGCGCTCCAGCAGGTCGGCAAAGCCGTTGGAGTTGAGCACCACGGTGATGAGATCCGGCTTGTCGGCCTCGTAGAGCTCAGCCAGACGCCGCGACAAGATCTTGCGGCCCTCCGCCAGGCGCGCGCGCAGCCGGGCCAGCCGCGCGCGCTCGCTGCGCAGGTCCTTCTGGGTCTGCACCAGCTCGGCGCGGCGCGCGTCGAGATCGTCCTGGATGCGGCCCTCGCGGCTCTGCAGCGTGCTGATCGAGCCCTGCAGTCGATTGATCTTGCTCGACCAACGCTGGATGTCGGACGTCAGGACGTGCTCGGTGCCCTTGCGGCGGCCGATCTTCCCGCGGGTCGTCTGGATCTTCTGCTGAAGGGACGCGGCGCGGCCCTGGGGCGTGGTGGCCTGCGACCCCAGCGGCAGGACGAGCCACAGCGAGGCGCAGAGGACCAACGGCAGGACGGCACCGGCCATCACGTGGCGCAGGCGCATGCGGCCGGGATGGTAGGAGGCGTGCCCCGCCGCCCTGCAACTCGCCGTGCGGGCAGCCGACTTCAGCATTCCCTAATACAGGCGGACTACCCTTAGGCCCATGAACACGTCGTTCGGTCGGGACACGGGCCTGCAGGTGCGGATGCTCACCACGATGCTCCTGCTCGGACTCGTCTACATCGTCTTCTTCGCCGTGCTCTTCGCCAGCGCGGGCGGGGCGATCGCATTGATCGGCTGCGGGCTGTTCCTCGGCTTCCAGTTCTTCGCCTCCGACAAGCTGGCGCTGCGCTCGATGGGCGCCCAGGAGGTCTCGCCCCAGGAGGCGCCAGAGCTGCACGCGATGATCGAGCGCCTCTGCGTCCAGGCCGACATCCCGAAGCCGAAGATCGCGGTCGTCGCCTCACCGGTCCCCAACGCCTTCGCGCTGGGCCGCTCGCAGAAGAGCGCCTCGGTCTGCGCCACGACGGGGATCATGGACTTGCTCTCCCCCGCCGAGCTCGAAGCCGTCATGGCCCACGAGATCACCCACATCGTCAACCGCGACGTGATGATCATGACGCTGGCGGGCTTCTTTGCCTCGATCGCGTCGATGATCGTCCAGTTCGGCTTCCTCTTCGGGGGCGGCGGCTATGGCGGCGGGGGATACGGCGACGACGACGACGACGGCCCGAGCTTCATGGCCGTGATCCTGATCTCGGCGGTCGTGTGGGTCGTCAGCTTCTTCTTGATGCGGATGCTCTCGCGCTACCGCGAGTTCGCCGCCGACCGCGGCGCCGCGGTCATCACCGGCCGCCCGTCGGCGCTGTCGTCGGCGCTGATGAAGCTCAGCGGCGTCAACGACCGCATCCCGCAGTCCGACCTGCGTGCCCACGCCGAGATGAACGCCTTCTACATCGTGCCGGTCAAGGTGAAGGACTCGCTCTACAACCTGTTCTCCACGCACCCGCCGATGGAGAAGCGCATCGAGGCGCTGTCGCGGCTGGAGTCCCAGCTGCAGAGCGGCGGCCGGATCAGCGACGTCGCCCTGGCCTCCTAGCTCGTGGGCCTCTTCGACGCGCTGCTGGGCCGCAGCAAGGTCAAGGGCCCCGCGCCCGACCGCCTCTTCGCGATCACGACCGCGGCGATCTCGCTAGAGACCGGCCCGGGGATCAAGAGCCGGGGCGCGGCCGCGATCGTCTTCCAGCCGCTGGCGACCGGGGACTTCGCCCAGATCGTCACCGAGATGGAGGCGGTCGTGCGCGGCACCGGCGAGGAGACCGGGACCACGCTGACGACCAGCGACGACACCTACGGCTACCGCTGGATGGTCCTGCACGACGACGACATCGACGATCTCGCCGTTGGCGTCAACGCCGTCAGCGACGCGCTCGCGCTCGGCGGCTACGGCAACCGCGTGCTCTGCGCCGTCTTCGCCTTCGAGCAGTCAGACGGCCACCCCGTCTATTTCATCTACAACTACAAGCGCGGCACCTGGTACCCGTTCGTACCGGCAGGCGGCGACCAGCAGCGCAGCACCGAGCGCGAGCTGCAGATCAAGGCCCAGCTGGGCGCCGAGCTCCCGGTTGAGCAGGAGCTCGAGCGCTGGTTCCCCCTCTGGGGAATCCCGATTTAGCCGACGGCGTCAGAGGCCGGGTCGGGCACGAGGCCCTCGCCGGTGAAGTCGGCGCCGGCCTCGACGTAGCTCATGTCGGCGGGCGGCAGGATGATGTCCGACGGCCGCAGGTCGTCCTCGCCGGTCCGCGTGCCGTTGTCGCGAACGAACGCGAGCAGCTCGTCGAACGCGGCACGCCAACCGGGCTCGTCGTCGCGGTCGACGGCCTCCACCGCGGCGTCGTCGAGCTGGTTGAGGCGATCGTGGAAGTCGTCGGCAAGCTCGTATTGGCCGTCCGCGGAGATGCGGACGATCATGCCTGGCCCTCTTCGAGCTGCTTGGATTCCGCCGGAGCTGCACCCGAGCCGATCTCCGCCTTCATCTTGGCCAGCTCGTCATCGACCGTCGCGGTGCTCGACAGCTCCTTGAGCTGACGGTCGATGTCGTCATCGCCGCCCTCGCCGAGCTGGGTGAGGTCCTCGAACGCGCCGGATGCCTCCAGCTCGCCGACGGCGTCGGCGCGGGCCTTCATCTGCTCGGTCTTGTCAACGGCGCGCTGCATCGCCAGGCCGACGTCGGCCATCTCCTCGCCGACACCGGTCGCGGCCTCGGAGATCCGCACCTGGGCCTCGGCGGCCGAGTACTGCGCCTTGATGACCTCCTTCTTGGTGCGGAAGGCCTCGATCTTGGTCGTCAGCTTCTGCTGAGAGTCGATCAGCTTCTGCTGCTGGGCCTCGAGCTCTGAGACCTGCGAGTCGAGCCCCTGCAGCTCGGTCTGCGCGACGTTCTTGCGCTCCAGCGCGACGCGGGCGAGCTCCTCGTTGCCCTGCGACAGGGCCTGGCGCGCTTGGGTGTCGAGCTTGACGACGGACTGCTCGAGCTTGGAGGACTGCATCTGCAGTCGCTTCTTCGCCGTGACGACGTCCGCGATGCCCTTCTTGACGTTCTGGAGCGACTCCAGCTGCTTCTGGTAGCTGTAGTCCAGCGTCTCTGCTGGATCCTCGGCGCGGTCCAGCAGCTTCGAGATCTTCGCCTTCACGACCGTCGAGAAACGGCCACTAACGCCCGGCATCGGGCCTCCGTGCAGATCGTGGGAAAGGGGTTGGGCCTAAGCCTAGCCCCTGGCCCGCGAAGGTCGGCTAGAAGCCGACCGGATGGCGGGCCGTGAAGCCCCTGGTGCTGCGCAGCACCGGGCGCCAGCGCGGGCCCTTGCCGCCGGCGGGGTCGCCCGCGGCGCTCGTGTCGAGGCGCAGGCCGGCGATGACGGCGAAGGCGTGGCCCGGGTTCGTGTAGATCGTGAACCAGGTGCCGGGACCCTTGGCGCCCCACTTCATGAAGGACGAGGAGTCCAGCGGGCGGGGCAGCAGGTCGGCGCCGTGCAGCGCGTAGGAGACGGTGCCGGAGCAGTCATAGCCGCGCGAGAGGAACTTGGCGTTGTGCCCGCCGCCGTAGACATAGGGCTTGCCGATGATCTCGTTGGCGGCGGCGATCGCGTCCTTGACCTCCTGCGGCGCCGAGGCGGGCGCGGCGGCGTAGCCGGTCGGCAGGATGGTCGCGGTCTGCTCGGGGGTGAGCTGCGTGGTCGCCGGGTTGGGCTGCCCGTAGGTGGCGCCACCGGTGTCGGCCGGGACGGTTGCCGTCGCCGGGATCGTGCTGGAAGGGTCTGCGCCACCGGTCGTCGACTGCGCCAGCGCCGCAGGAGCGGCTACCAGCGATGCAACGATCGTCAGCACAAGGGCAGATGCCCGCAAGGTCGAATCCTCTTTCGTCGGCCTGCGGGGTTAGCTGACGGGCTAGCGCGGAAAGAGCCTGCGCTTCTCACGGATAACCGTGTGATTCGCCCCAAACAACCTGGGTCCCCCGCCCACTGGCTCCTCACCAGCGGTTCGGCGTGGTCGGAAACCTACACGACGGGGCGGAAAGATGCACATCCGCGTCCCGCAATGCAGGTTGCACCCCGTGGTTCGGCGAGCAGCGTCCCGATCCCCACCCCGATGGTTCGCCTCCGGACGGATGATCCATGGAGCTGCGTCGGCGGATGGGGCGGCGAGTGGGGCCGGATCAGCGCGTGCCGACGGACCGAGGACGTAGCCTGCCGGGCCATGCGTCTCGCGCGAATCGCCGCCGCGGTGCTCGTTGTCGCGCTGGTCGTGGCCGGCTGCGGCCGGGGCTCCGACACCGACAACAACGGCCAGACACCGACCACGCCGACCACCGGTGCCAAAGGCACGGAGACGACGGCCGCCCAGGATCTCGGCTTCCCGACGTTCGCCACCAAGAACACGACGCGGATCGGCGGCGCCGATCCGATCGCCGACGCCGCGGCCGCGGCGCGCGCGGTCTACACCGGCGCATCGCGCATCACCCGCCCGCAGGCCGTCGTGCTCGCCGACGACAGCGACTGGCGCGTCGGCCTCGCCGCCTCGGTGCTGATGAGCGCGCCGATCCGCGCGCCGCTGCTCTACGCGCACGGCACCGACAAGCTCCCGGCCGCGACCCAGAACGCGCTGGCCGCGCTGGCGCCCACGGGCTCCAAGGACGCCGGCGGCGCACAGGTCATCCGCGTCGGCGACGTGCCCGAGCTCGATGGCACCAAGACCACCGACCTGCGCGGCGACGGCGCCTTCGCGCTCGCCCGCGCCATCGACGCCTTCCAGGCCGCTGCGCACGGGACCACGAGCGACCGCGTGGTCGTCGTCGGCGCCGACGCACCGGAGTACGCGATGCCTGCAGCCGCCTGGGCGGCCAAGTCCGGCGACCCGATCCTCTTCACCCGTCGCGACAGCGTGCCCGAGGACACCCGCGCGGCGATCGCGGCCCACCAGCAGCCCAAGATCTATGTCCTCGGCCCGTCCAGCGCGGTCTCCGACAAGGTCCTGAAGCAGCTCAAGAAGCTCGGCAGCGTGACGCGCATCGCCGGCGCGAGCCCCGCGGCGTCCTCGGTCGCCTTCGCGCGCTTCGTCGACGGCGCGTTCGGCTGGGGCGTCGTCGATCCTGGCCACGGCTTCGTCTTCGCCGACACTCACCGCCCGGGCGATGCCGGCGCCGCCGCACCGTTGTCGGCCAGCGGCACCTACGGCCCGCTCCTGGTGACCGACGACCCGACCAAGGTGCCGACCGCGTTGCAGGGTTACCTGCTCGACGTGCAGCCTGGCTACACCAGGGATCCGGTGCGCGGCGTCTACAATCACGGCTGGATCATCGGCGACGAGAGCGCGTTCTCTGTCGCCGTCCAATCGCAGATCGACGCTCTCCTGGAGATCGTCCCCGTCAACGAACGCGGAAGCGCCCCCACACCATGAGCCAGGCCGAGAGCCCCGATCGTCTCAACCGCGACGTCACCGTCGATGACGTCCGCCAGCTCATGGGCGCCTCGACGCCGCATTTCGCGCTGCAACTTCGTAACCGGATCGCCCGTCTGATCGATCCGCTGGCCGCCGATCATCCGGCGCGGGTCCTCGGTGAGCAGGAGATCGCGCGCCTGACCGCGCTCGGCTTCGACGGCGAGACGCGCGGCCACCACGCCGAGGCCGGCATGCGCACGCTGCGCTCGGTCACCGACGCCGTGGCCATCGGCGGGGTCGGTGCTGAGGCGCCCGAACCACACACGACCGCAGACCACTAGGCCGGCGATGGCGGCGCGCGACGAGGCCGGGCTGCCGGACGCGCTCGCCCGCGCCGTGCCGCTGCTCGACCCCCAGGTGCGCGAGCAGCCGGGCTTTCCCGACCTGCGCCACGGCTACCTCGACCTGCTCGGTGGCGGCGATGAGGAGGCGTTGCCCGACGACGCCGGCGTCGCGCAGCGGCTGATGCGCTCGCGCGCGCTGCCGCTGGTCTACGAGCGCTGGTGGCGGCCCGCGTGGGGCCGCGTGCTGAAGGGCGCGCTGGCCGGCGGGATGCGCGACGAGCACCGCATCGCCAGGCTGCTGCTCGGCCTCACGCCGGGCGACGGCGTCCTGGACGTCGCCTGCGGGCCCGGCAACTTCACGCGCGAGTTCGCTCAGATCGTCGGCGTCGGTGGCCTCGCCGTCGGGATCGACGCGTCGGCCACGATGCTCGCGCGCGCGGTCGCCGACACACCGGCTGGCCAAGTCGCCTACATCCGCGGCGACGCCGAGGCGCTCCCGTTCCGCGACGCGAGCTTCGACGCCGTCTGCTGCTTTGCGGCGCTCAACCTCTTCGCCGACCCCGATGCGGCGCTGGACCACATGACGCGCGTGCTGACGCCCGGCGGCCGGATCGCGATCTTCACCAGCTGTCGGCTGCAGTCGGCCCCAGGCCGCACCGTCGGCGACCTCGTCGGTGCGCGCAGCGGCGTGCGGATCTTCGAGCCCGACGAGATCGTCGACGGGCTCAAGGCCCGCGGCTACGCCGAAGTCCGCCAGCGCATCGCCGGGCTGACGCAGTTCGTCGGCGGGCGCCTGGCCGCCTGAACCGCCGATACCCTCAGAGCTGATGCGTGCGGGAGTCTTCCTCGCCTACTGGCCGTGGTTCACGCCTGCCGAGCAGGTCGAGCTTGCCATGCTCGCCGACCGCCTCGGGCTGGACTCCGCCTGGGTCGCCGAGGCGTGGGGCCAGGACGCGGTCTCGGTCCTCGGGCTGCTGGCCGGCAAGACCGAGCGGATCGGGCTGGGCTCGGGGTTGATGCAGATCCCGGCGCGCCGGGCGACGGCCACGGCGATGGCGGCCGTGTCGCTGGACGTGCTGAGCGAGGGGCGCTTTCGGCTCGGCCTCGGGCTTAGCGGGCCGCAGGTCAGCGAGGGCTGGTACGGCGTGCCGTTCACCACCAACTTGAAGCGCACGCGCGAGTACGTCGACGTCGTGCGTCGCGCGCTGGCGCACGAGCCGATCCTGATGGACATGGAGGGCGCGAGTGATCCGGCCCACCCACCCCTCGGCCTCGGCAAGCCGCTCAAGCTCCTGGCACGGACGGTCCAGGAGCGGCTGCCGATCTACCTGGGGTCGATCGGGCCCAAGGCCGTTCGCCAGACGGGCGCGATCGCCGACGGCTGGCTGCCGTTCATGCTCGACCCGACCGAGCCCGAACTGCTGCTGGGCCCGCTGCGCGAGGGCGCCGAGTCCGCGGGACGCTCGCTGGCCGACATCGACATCGCACCGGTCGTGCCGTTGGCGATCGATGAGAACCTGGATGCGGCGCGCAATGCGATTCGCCCGTGGCTGGCCTTCTACCTCGGTTCGATGGGCGCCAAGAACAAGAACTTCTACGTCGAACTGGCCGAGCGCCAGGGTCACGGAGCCGCCGCGCGCGAGGTTCAGGAGAAGGGCCTGGCCGGCGACCGCCTCGGTGCGGTGGCGGCGGTGACCGACGGACTGGTCGACGCAGGTGCGATTGCGACAACGCCCGCCGGGCTCGACGAGCGGCTGGCCATCTATGAGCGCGCGGGCGTCACCACGCTGGTGGCGGTGCCGTGCGGCGACGACAAGCCCGGCGTGCTGCGTGCGCTGGCGGCGGCGACGGTGACGCGGTGACCACGCAACCATCCTCACCGATTCCCCGCCCCGAGGGCATCGCCGGCTCGTCGCTCGCCGGCCCGTTCCCCGTCGGTGCCTACGCCGAGAAGCTGCGCGAAGAGCTGCGCAAGCGCGCGCGGGTCCAGCTCTTCGGCGAGGTCTGGAACTTCCGGCTGTCCAAGGCCAAGGTCTACTTCGAGCTGCGCGACGGCGACGGCGCGGTCCCATGCGCGATGTGGCGCAACGACTTCGAGCGGTTGGGATTCGGACCTGGCGTCTTCGTCGACGGCTGCCAGGTCGTTGTCGCCGGCGGCCCCGACTACTACCCCGGCTCGCGCACCTCGTCGCCGTCGTTCTCCTTCGACGTCACCGGCCTGCGCATTGCCGGCGACGGCGACCTGCTCGCCCAGATGGAGGCGCTGCGCCGCGCGCTCGGCGCCGCCGGCCTGTTCGAGCCCCAGAAGGCGCTGGCGCGCCCGGCGCTGCCGCGCTGCATCGGCGTCGTCACCGGCGAGGGCGGCAAGGCGCGCGACGACGTGCTGGCCGGGCTCCACCGCCGCGGGTGGGCCGGCCGCCTGGTCTGGGCCTTCGCGCCGGTGCAGGATCGCCACGCGGCGCCGGCCATCACCCGCGCGCTGCAGGATCTCGCGGCGATCGAGGAGGTCGAGGTCGTCATCGTCGCCCGCGGCGGCGGCTCGCTGGCCGACCTGTTCGCCTTCTGCGACGAGACGCTGTGCCGGACCGTCGCGCTGCTGCGCATCCCGGTCATCGCGTCGGTCGGCCACCACACCGACCGCACGCTGATCGACGACGTCGCGGCCGTCAGCTGCTCAACGCCGACGCACGCCGCCGAGTCAGCGGTCCCGACGCACCCGCTGGAGGCGCGCCAGGCGCTGGCGCGCCGCGCCGCCGGGCTGGAGGCCCACGGGCGCCGCGCGGTCGTCGGCCGCGCACGCCACCTCGCCGCGCTGTCACGCGCGCCCGCCCAGGCGATCGAGCGCCACCGCACCGCGCTGCACCAGCGGCTGCGCGAGCTGCGCGCCGCATCGCGACGGCGGGTGGTCGAGGATCGCGAGCGCATCGCGCGGCGCGCGCTCGTCCTCTCGCGCAAGGTGGGCGCTGCGGCCGGACCCGAAGACCGCGCGCGGCGTGCGGCGCTAGACAGCCTTGCGGCCGCGCTTGCCGCCCACGACCCCGAGCGCACGGTCGCCCGCGGCTACGCGATCGTCGACGACGGCGCGGGTGGGATCGTGACGTCGGCGCAGCAGGCCCGCACGCTCGGTGACGTCCGGCTGTTCTTCGGTGACGGCAACGTGAACGCGCAGATCGACAAGGACCCTAAGAACCCCGAGGAGGGCGCGTGAGCACCACGCAGAGCTACGAGGCCGCTACCGGGCGGCTCGAGGAGATCATCAAGCGGTTGGACTCGGGTGAGGCGGGGTTGCGCGAGACGCTCGACCTCTGCCAGGAGGGGCGCGGGCTCGTCGAGTTCTGCGCGGGTGAGCTGGACGCCGTCGGGCGCGGACTGGAGGAGCTGCGCCTCGACGAGCTCGTCGCGCGGCTGGAGCAGCGGCCGTCAGGCGACGCGCCGGCGACCGCCTCATGAGCGGCCTCTGGGAGAAGGTCGCCGACCTGCCTTTGGAGATCGAGGACTATGCCTTGGAGCGTCTGCAGCGCGATGTCTCCAGCGCGTTCACCCGCGTGTCGACGGTGCTGCGCTTCCGCGGTGACGGCCACGAGGGTCTGGGCGAGGACGTCAGCTACGAGGTCGAAGACCAGGACGCGCTGCAGGCCGCCGGCGCGACGCAGCCGCTGGCCGGCACGTGGACGCTCGAGTCCTTCTGCGACCACCTCGCGACGCTCGACCTCTGGCCCGAGCCGGCGCGCCACGACGCGTCGGTCCTCTACCGCGTGTGGGCCTATGAGTCGGCGGCGCTGGACCTCGCGCTGCGCCAAGCGGGTCTGTCGCTGACCGAGGCGCTGGGCCGCGAGGCGCGCCCGATGACGTTCGTGGTGTCCTTGCGCCTCGGCGAGCCCGCGACGATGGCGCCGCTGCGCGCCCGGCTGGACCGCTATCCGGGCCTGCGCTTCAAGCTGGACCCGACGGCGTCGTGGGACGCGGCGCTGGTCGCCGACCTCGTGGCGACCGGCGCGGTCGACACGGTGGACTTGAAGGGGTTGTACCAGGGGTCGGTTGTCGACAACCCGGCGGACCCGGCCTTGTATCGCCTCGTCGCCGAGGGCTTCCCCGATGCGTGGATCGAGGACCCCGCGATTACCGACGAGACCTGGCCGGCGCTGGAGCCCTACCAGGACCGCATCACCTGGGATGGCAACATCCACAGCGTCGAGGACATCATCTCGCTGCCGTTCCCACCGCACATGGTCAACGTCAAGCCGTCGCGCCTCGGCGGCCTCCGCCCGCTCTTCAAGGCCTATGAGTACTGCGACGACCGCAGCATCGCCATGTACGGCGGCGGCCAGTTCGAGCTCGGCGTCGGCCGCGGGCAGATCCAGTACCTCGCGTCGATCTTCCATCCGGATGGGCCGAACGACGTGGCGCCGGGTGGGTACAACGACGTCGAGCCGCCGGCCGGGCTGCCGTCGAGCCCGCTGCCGGTTGCGGCAAGCGCGACGGGGTTTCGCTGGGGGTAGGGACGTGACGTCCTTGGCGCTCAGTGCGCGGCGTGGCTGGTGGTGCGCAGCGTGATTCGTCGGCACCGAGGAGAGCGAGCGGGAGCGAGGCTCGCAGCGTCCGCGGTCGTCCGCGTGCGCCCGGGCGGGCGATTCGGCACCGAATCACACTCGACGACATCGAACCCGCATATATCGCGGGTTCGATGTCGTTCGTGAACTCGATCACACCTGGACCGCAATATATGCGCGGTCAATGTGCGATCGAGCGCGTGGAACCCGTGCATATCGCGGGTTCCACGCGTCTGATGGCGATTCGGCTCCGAATCGCCTACCCGCGCCGCCACGAGGCGCACGCAAGCGACGCCCGAGCCGAACACGTCCACGCCCGCACCAACCACCCCTAGCCCCCAGCCGATACAACTCCCGCCCTATGCACGAGCGCCTCGGGATCGTCGGCAGTGGAGCGATCGCCTGTGGGCTGGCGGCTGCTGCCGCTCGCCACGGGGAGGTCGTCCTCTGGGCGCGGTCTGACGGCTCGGCCCAGCGGGCGCGCGACACGGTCGACAAGAACTGCGGTCGGCTCAGCGGCGAGGTCAACGCCGAGCACGTCAGGATCGTCCAGGAACTGGGCGCGCTGAACACCGCAACCGCGATCGTCGAAGCCGTCGTCGAGGACGTCGACGCCAAGGCCGCGCTGTGGCGCGAGTTGGCACAGGTCACGAACGACACGGCGCTGCTGGGCTCGACCACCTCGTCGCTGTCGGTCGCCCAATTGGCCCGCGCCAGCGGCGCGCCCGAGCGCTTCGTCGGCCTGCACGTCTTCAACCCGGTCCCGAAGATGAAGCTCGTCGAGCTCGCCTTCCCGCAGGAGGCAAGCGCACAGACCCGTGAACGGGCGACCGCCCTGTGCGAAGGCCTCGGCAAGACCGCGGTGATCGTCCCCGACATCCCGGGCTTCGTCGTCAACCGCCTGCTCTTCCCCTACCTCTTCTCCGCCGTCGCGCTCCAGGAGGAGACCGGCCTGGCGGCCGAGGCGATCGACACCTGCATGCAGCTCGGCGCCGGCCACCCAATGGGGCCACTCGCGCTGCTGGACTTCGTCGGCCTCGACGTCGCCCAGGCGATCGGCGAGGCGATCGGCGCCGCCGTCCCCGCCTCGCTGACGGCGCTCGTCGGCGAGGGCGCCCTGGGCCGCAAGAGCGGCCGCGGCTTCTACACGTACAACTGAGGCGCCATGCGGATCCACACCATCCCCCACTCCACCAACGTCCACCGCGTCGCGCTCGCCCTTGGGCTCAAGGGCGTCGTCGTGGACGAGTGGGTCCAGCACACGCCCGAGGACCGCGCCGAGGTCCGCGCGGTCTCCGGCCAGGATCTCGTTCCCGTGCTGGAGACCGACGACGGGCAGATGCTGATCGACTCGATGCCGATCGTGGCGTGGATCGACGAGACCTGGCCGGCGCCGCCGCTCTACCCCGCCGACCCCGCCGCGCGCCGCGAGGTCGAGGGCTTCATCACCTTCTTCAACCACGTGTGGAAGGTGGCGCCCAACGCGATCGACGCCGAGCGCCAGCGCCACGGGTCCGGCGCCGACACCGAGCGCATCGCCGCCTGGGCCGCGCAGCTGCGCGGCTGGCAGCACGGCTTTGATGGCCTCCTGTACGGCCGCGACTACCTCTTCGGCGACACGCCCGGCGCCGCCGACATCTGCGCCTATCCCTTCCTACGCTTCGCCACCTCTGCCGATCCCGACGATGACGACCTCTTCCACGGCGTCCTGATCGACCATCTCGAGCCCACCCCACGGCTGGCCGCCTGGATCGATCGCATGGCGGCGTTGCCGCTCCCTCCGAACTTTTAAGGCGTCTTCAGGAAGCGGGCAGAGAATCGCTCTCGCGAACGTACTCGCACGTGCACCTCCTCCCAGAAGCACGACCCGGCCCGCTCCTCAGGCGGGCCGGTTCGATTTCTGAGCAAGAAAGCGCTGCGCCGCCTGAGAGCCCTCCTCAAGGCGAGCCGGTTCGATTGCGAAGCCCAAAACGCTCCGGGCGGCCGGCAAAGCCGACCGCCCGTAAGGCGTTTTGCGGATGGACCCACCCCGGCCCCACCCGCCTCTACGGTCGCCGCATCAGCTGTCCCACGAGCGAGAGGCGGCGGAGCCCCGGTCAGTCCGTCCACGTTCCGGGGCCCGTTCCAGAAGCCTCCAACGCGTGCCGTGCGCAGAACTTGCGCCTTTGCCGCCGCGGGTTCTAGCCGTCGCGCTGTTCGCTGCCGGACACCGCACCCTGCTGGGCGCGGCGCTCGCGGATGCGGACCGCCTCGATGCGGTTCTCGCGGACCGACTCGACCCGGATCGAGTAACCGTCGGCGGTGATCTGATCGCCGCGCTTGGGCAACCGCCCCAGCTCGGCGAAGACGAAGCCGCCCACCGAGTTGTAGGCGTCGGTGTCGACCGGCAGCTCGACGCCGTGGTCGAGCAGATCGGTGATCGCGACGTGCCCGCGAACGAACCAGTCGCCGTTGGCCAGCCGGCGGATCTGGCCGCCGGCCGGGTCGGTCTCGTCGTCGATCTCGCCGACGACCTCCTCGATGATGTCCTCGACGGTCACGATTCCGACGACGCGGCCGTACTCGTCGACGACGACCGCCATCGACGAGCGCTGACGCTGAAGATCGGCGAGCAGATCGTCCAACGGCTTGGTCTCCGGGACGATCACGGCCTCGCGTACCAACGGCACCAGCGACGCTTGGGGCCCCTCGGCCATCAGCGCCTGGGCCAGGCGGTTGGAGTGCACGATGCCGCGCACGCGGTCGCGGTTGTCGTCCTCGGTGACGACCAGCCGCGTGTGGCCGGAGGAGATGCAGCGGCGCAGCGCCGTCTCGACGTCTTCGGACAGGTCGACCGTGACGACCGCCGGGATCGGCGTCATCACCTGGCGCGCCTCCTGCTCGTGCAGGTGAAAGACGCCGCTGAGCATCCCGGCCTCGCCCGCGTCGAGCTTGCCGCCCGCGCGCGCCTGACCGATCAGGATGCGCAGCTCCTCGGGCGTCGCGCCCTCTTCGGACGCGGCGTTGGGATCGACGCGCAGCAGCCGCAGGATCGCGTTGGCGACCACGTTCAGCAGCGAGATGAACGGCTTCATCCCGATGTTGAACGCTCGCAGCGGGCGCGCGACGAAGATCGCGATCCGGTCGGGGTGGATGATCGAGTAGATCTTCGGGACCTGCTCGCCGACCACGACGTGCACGCCCGTGACGATCACGTAGGCGATCGCCACCGAGATGCCGACCTGCACGCCGTGGGAGAAGCTCCCGAAGATCGGCTCGAAGATCGTCGCGATCGCCGGCTCGCCCAGGAAGCCGATACCCAGCGAGGCGAGCGTGATGCCGAACTGGCACGCCGAGAGGTACTGGTTGAGGTCGTCGTGCAGCTCCATCGCGCGGCGAGCGCCGGCGTGGCCGTCGTCGGCCAGCTCCTGCAGCGAGGAGCGACGTGAGCGCACGAGCCCGAACTCGGCGGCCACGAAGAAGCCGTTTACGAGGATCAGGACCGCGACAGCTAAGAGCAGCAGTGCGGTCACGCGTGGGGGCCGGGTCCGTGCCCGGCGCTACTTCGAGAGGGGTCGTCGTTCATGGAGCGACTGCCGCAACGGTACCAGTGTCGCTACGCACCCGGCAAACCGTCGATCGCCGCCGCCAGGTCGAAGTCGGCCTGGGTGAGCCCGCCCGCGCTGTGGTTGGTGACC
>NZ_DASYJG010000012.1:0-13929 GCF_035996765.1 Baekduia sp. | reverse complement strand
GACCGCGGCATCGTGCGCATCGGCGCCGAGGTCGGGTCGGGCGACCTGCTGGTCGGCAAGGTCACGCCGAAGGGCGAGACGGAGCTGACCGCCGAGGAGAAGCTGATCCGCGCGATCTTCAAGGAGAAGGCGCGCGAGGTCCGCGACACCTCGCTCAAGGTGCCCCACGGTGAGGGTGGCGTCGTCATCGACGTCATGACCTTCAGCCGCGAGAACGGCGACGACCTGCCGCCCGGGGTCAACGACCTCGTCCGCGTCTTCGTCGCCAAGAAGCGCAAGATCTCCGAGGGCGACAAGCTCGCCGGCCGCCACGGCAACAAGGGCGTCATCTCGAAGATCGTCGACGAGCAGGACATGCCGTTCCTCGAGGACGGCACGCCGGTCGACGTCATCCTCAACCCGCTGGGCGTCCCGTCGCGCATGAACGTCGGCCAGATCCTGGAGACCCACCTCGGGTGGGCCGCAGCACAGGGCTGGTACAACGACGACGAGAAGGGCTTCAAGCACGGCGACCGCGTCTACACGGCCACGCCGGTGTTCGACGGCGCCTCGCTGGAGGACGTCGACAACGCCCTCGTGCGCTGGCAGGCCGACCACAAGAAGTCCGGCGGCAAGATCAACATGGACGTGGACACCAACCGCGTCCCGGGCCGCCAGGCCACCGGCAAGTTCCGCCTCTTCAACGGCCGCACCGGCGAGCCGTTCGAGGAGACGGTGACCGTCGGCTACATGTACATCCTGAAGCTGCTGCACCTCGTGGACGACAAGATCCACGCGCGCTCCACCGGCCCGTACTCGCTGGTCACCCAGCAGCCGCTGGGCGGCAAGGCGCAGTTCGGCGGCCAGCGCTTCGGCGAGATGGAGGTCTGGGCCCTGGAGGCCTACGGCGCCGCGTACACGCTGCAGGAGATGTTGACGATCAAGTCCGACGACACCGTCGGGCGCGTCAAGGCCTACGAGGCCATCGTCAAGGGCGAGAACATCGCCGAGCCGAGCATCCCCGAGTCGTTCAAGGTGCTGCTCAAGGAGATGCAGTCGCTGGCGCTCGACGTCAACGTCGTCTCCGAAGAGGGCCAGCGGGCCGAGATGGCCGACGAGGACGACGACCTCCTGCGTGCGGCCGAGGAGCTCGGCATCGACCTCTCCGGCGTCCGCGCCGGTGAGGTTCCCGCCGAGGCAGCTGCCGATGAGGCCGTCGAAGGCACCGACGACACCGACGCTTCCGACGGCGCAGAAGCCGTTGCGGAGGAGACGGTCGACGAGGCACCCGACCTCGACATCGACGGAGAGGTCGACCTGGGCGAGTTGCCCGAGGACGTCTCACCGGCGGTCGTTGAGGACGAGGCGTAGGACCCACCCGAGAAGACTGAAAGAGATCGCATGATCGACATCAATAACTTCGACGCCATCGAGATCGGACTGGCGTCCTCCAAGCAGATCCGCGGGTGGTCCTCGGGCGAGGTCACCAAGCCGGAGACCATCAACTACCGCACGCTCAAGCCGGAGAAGGATGGCCTCTTCTGCGAGCGCATCTTCGGTCCCACCAAGGACTGGGAGTGCTACTGCGGCAAGTACAAGCGCGTCCGTTACAAGGGCATCGTCTGCGAGCGCTGCGGCGTCGAGGTCACGCGCTCCAAGGTGCGCCGTGAGCGCATGGGCCACATCGACCTGGCCGCCCCGGTCAGCCACATCTGGTTCTTCAAGGGCGTCCCGAGCCGCATCGGCTACCTGCTTGACATGGCTCCCAAGGAGCTCGAGAAGATCCTGTACTTCGCCGCGTCGATCGTGACGTGGGTCGATCAGGAGGCCCGCTGGCGCGACCTGCCCAAGCTCGAGGCCGACATGCAGGAGGAGCTCACGCGCCTGCGCGCCGAGGAGAACGAGCGCGTCGAGGAGCTGCGCACCTCGCGCGAGGCCCGCATCTCGTTCCTGAGCACCGGCGAGATGACCGACTTCGGCGACGAGGACACCCTCTGGGCCGAGTCGCTGGACATCAACGTCAAGAAGCTCTCCGACGACGAGCGCGAGAAGCTCGTCAAGGAGATCCAGAAGACCTTCGCGTCCGACATCGACGACACGCAGGCCTACTACGAGGACGCCCGTGAGCGCCTCAAGGACGTCTGGAAGCTCTTCTCCAACAAGGATGAGCCGGCCGACGAGGCGCCCCAGGAGGGCGAGGACTGGCCGCTGAACACCTACGTCGACAAGGCGGCCGAGAAGGACGACTTCCGCCCCAAGACGATCATCGCCGACGAGACGTTCTTCCGCGAGCTCAAGCACCGGTTTGGATCGCCGTTCGGCTTCGGCGAGTACTTCGGCGGCGGCATGGGCGCAGAGCACATCCGCACGCTGCTGTCGGAGAAGGACGAGTACGACCGCCTGGCCCCGCCGCGCGACACGGATGCCGACCGCCTTGCCGGCGACGACCTCGCCCCGCAGGACCAGCCCGGCATCGTGCTCGAGCACGAGCGTGAGGATCTCGAGGACCAGGTCAAGAACGGCAAGGGTCAGAAGCAGGCCCGCGCGGTCAAGCGCCTGAAGGTCCTCTCGGCCTTCCTGCACTCCAACAACAAGCCCGAGCACATGGTGCTCGAGGCCGTGCCGGTCATCCCGCCGGAGCTGCGCCCGATGGTGCAGCTGGACGGTGGCCGCTTTGCGACCTCCGACCTCAACGACCTCTACCGCCGCGTCATCAACCGCAACAACCGGTTGAAGCGTCTGCTCGACCTCGGCGCGCCCGAGATCATCGTCAACAACGAGAAGCGCATGCTGCAGGAGGCCGTCGACGCGCTGTTTGACAACGGCCGCCGCGGCCGGCCCGTCACCGGCCCGGGCAACCGTCCGCTGAAGTCGCTCTCGGACATGCTCAAGGGCAAGCAGGGCCGGTTCCGTCAGAACCTGCTCGGCAAGCGCGTGGACTACTCCGGCCGTTCGGTGATCGTGTCGGGCCCGTCCTTGCGCCTGCACCAGTGCGGCCTGCCCAAGTTGATGGCCTTGGAGCTGTTCAAGCCCTTCATCATGGCCCAGCTGGTTGAGCGCAAGGCCGCGCAGAACATCAAGGCGGCCAAGAAGATGGTCGACTCCATGATCCCCGAGGTCTGGGACGTCCTGGAGCAGGTCATCCACGAGCACCCGGTGCTGCTGAACCGCGCACCGACGCTGCACCGTCTGGGCATCCAGGCCTTCGAGCCCGTGCTGGTCGAGGGCAAGGCCATCCAGGTCCACCCGCTCGTCTGCTCCGCCTTCAACGCGGACTTCGACGGCGACCAGATGGCGGTCCACCTCCCGCTCAGCGCCGAGGCGCAGGCCGAGGCCCGGATCCTGATGCTGTCGTCCAACAACATCCTGTCCCCGGCACACGGCGCGCCGCTGGCGACGCCCGCGCAGGACATGGTGTTGGGCACCTTCTACCTGACGCACGGACCCGACGCGGCCGAGCTGTCAGACAAGCAGGCGCTGTTGGCTGCCGGCGACTGGCCCAAGAACGAGCCGCGCCCGAAGGTCTTCCGCACCGCGCAGGAGGCCGAGCTCTCCTACGACAACAAGATCGTCGGCCTGCACGACCTGGCGGAGTACCGCCAGCAGGGTCGCGAGGGTGGCCACATCCTCACGACGGTCGGCCGGATCATCTACAACGACAAGATCGAGCGCGCGCTGGCCGAGGCGCTGGGTGACGACTTCACGGTCGACTCCTACACCTTCGTCAACCAGGCGATGCGCAAGAAGGACACCGTCAAGCTGATCGACGCGCTCGTGCAGAGCTACGGCGCATCGGGCGTGGCGCTGGTGCTCGACGCGTTCAAGGACCTCGGGTTCCACTTCGCGACGCTCGCCGGCATCACGGTCTCCAAGAACGACGTGATCATCCCGCCCCAGAAGGGCGAGATCCTCAAGAAGTACGAGGGCGAGGTCGCCGAGATCCACGACCAGTACGACATGGGGCTCATCACGCAGGAGGAGCGCCACGAGCTGGTCGTCGAGAAGTGGACGCAGTGCACCGACGAGGTCGCGGACTCCATGCAGGAGAACTTCGATGAGTTGAACCCCATCTTCATGATGGCCAACTCCGGAGCCCGTGGCTCGATCTCCCAGATCCGCCAGCTGGCCGGCATGCGCGGCTTGATGGCCAACCCGAAGGGCGAGATCATCGAGCGCCCGATCAAGGCCAACTTCATGGAAGGCCTGACGGTTCTCGAGTACTTCATCTCGACCCACGGTGCCCGCAAGGGCCTCGCGGACACCGCGCTGCGTACCGCCGACTCCGGGTACCTCACCCGGCGCCTGGTGGACGTGTCGCAGGACGTCATCATCCGCGAGCTCGACTGCGGCACCACCGAGGGCATCGAGTTGCCGGTCTTCGACGCCGCCGGCGACCCGAACACCAACCTGGTCGGCCGGATCGCTCCGGCAGACATCGGTGGCAAGGGCAGCAAGGCGATCGTCGAGAAGGGCCACGAGATCGACCGCGCCGAGTTCGCGCTGATCGTCGAGCACTTCCGCGCCGAGCACGAGAAGGGCGCACGGCCGATGGTGCCGGTCCGCTCCGTGCTCAAGTGCGAGGCGACCAGCGGCGTGTGCCAGGCCTGCTACGCCCGGGCCATGGCCACGGGCAAGCTCGCGCAGATCGGTGACGCGGTCGGCATCGTCGCCGCCCAGTCGATCGGCGAGCCCGGCACGCAGCTGACGATGCGCACGTTCCACACCGGCGGCGTCGCCGGCGCGGACATCACGCACGGTCTCCCGCGTGTCGTGGAGCTGTTCGAGGCCCGCAAGCCGAAGGGCCTCGCGCAGATCGCCGAGCAGGATGGCGTCACGACGCTCGAGGAGACCGACAAGGCCCGCACGGTCGTCGTCACCGACGACACCGGCGAGGAGCACCGCTACACATTCCCGCGGCGCACGCGCTTGCTGGTCGAGAACGGGCAGCGCGTCGCGGCCGGTACGCAGCTCAACGAGGGCTCGCTGTACCCGCACGACCTGCTCAAGCTCCGCGGCCGGACCGAGACCGAGCAGTACCTGGTCAAGGAGGTCCAGGAGGTCTACAAGTCCCAGGGCGTGGACATCAACGACAAGCACATCGAGCTGATCGTCCGCCAGATGCTCAAGAAGGTCCGCGTGGATCAGAAGGGCGACACGAACTACCTCCCGGGGCAGTTCGTCGATCGCTACGACTTCGCGCGGGTCAACGCCGACGTGGCCAAGGCCAAGGGCGAGACGGCGCAGTACGAGGAGATCATCCTCGGGATCACGAAGGCGTCCCTGAACACGGACTCCTTCCTCTCGGCCGCCTCCTTCCAGGAGACGACCAAGGTGCTCACCGACGCGGCGCTCGAGGGCAAGAAGGACACCCTCAACGGCCTCAAGGAGAACGTGATCATCGGCAAGCTGATCCCGGCCGCGACGGGGCTCAAGCGCTACCGCCGCATCGAGATCGAGCCGTCCGAGCCGCTGCCGCGTGCGATGGACGAGGTCGGCCTGCTCGACCAGGACGAGATCGCTGCCGAGCTGGGTCTCGGCAACGGTGACGGCCTCGGTGGGTTCGGCGCGGGCTTTGACCAGGACCTCGCGCAGCTCGAGGACATCGGCGCCGGTGGCGACACGGGCTTTGCCGACGAGCTCGCCGAGCTCGACGTGCCGAGCGATAGCGACGAGTAGCCCCACCGGCAACTCGCAGGTGTGAGAGAGGCGCCCCTTTCGGGGCGCCTCTTTGCGTTCTCAGCCCTTGGGTTCAGGAGGTGCTCGGCGGCGCGAGTGGAAAGGAAGTGCGGAGCACCGGCCACGGTGGCGTAAACGCCCGTTGGACGACTGTTCTCCCCAAATCCCCAAAGCGAGATCACACCGTCGATGGCACGAAAGAGCACCGATTTTGCGCCCATTTGCGGGGAACTTGCCATCTTGATCGCATCCTTACGCAAGGGCCGGCGGGGACCGCTACGCTCTTCGAGGACCGTTTGGGTCAAGCGGTTCGGAGCGTTTGCCGATGTCTGGGGCGAGAGATCGGTGAGCTGGATCCTACCTGCCCACCTCCGCCAGACCCACGCCTTTCGCCCCACCACCACCACTGCATGACGATCCAACTCGGCATCTTCCTCGCGCTGATCTGCGCCTTCGTCTCGAACCTCGGGTTCTTCTTCAAGCACCGCGGTGCTGCTGAGTGCGCGAAGGTCGACATCCGTCGCCCCTTCCGCAGCACGAGGAACCTCTACTCGTCGAAGTGGTTTGCCATCGGCATGGCGATCGCGACGAGCGCGTGGATCTTCCACGTGGCGGCGCTGGCGATGGCTCCCATCTCGGTGGTCCAGGTCGTGCTCGCGGGTGGCGTCGTGATGATCGGCGTGATGGCCCAGCGCCTCTTCGGCGTCGACGTCGGCAACCGCCAGTGGTGGGGCCTCGCGCTCACCTGCCTGGGCCTCGTGCTGCTGGCCGTGACGTTCCCGACCAACCACGACGGCGCGCACTCGAGCTTCTCCACTCCCGCGATGATCGCCTTCGAGGCCGGCCTGTTCGGCATCGGCGGCCTGCTGATCATGGGCCCGCGCGTCGGCGCTCCTGCCGAGCACCACGGCGTCATGCTCGGCGCCGCGGCGGGCGTCCTGTTCGGCGTCTCTGACGTCGCCATCAAGGCGCTCACCGGCATCGCCGGCCACGAGGGCATCATGGCCATCGCCGCCAGCCCCTGGCTCTACGTCACGATCGGCGCCTCGGTCGCCGCCTTCTTCTCTTCTGCCCGCGGCCTGCAGGACGGCGACGCCGTCTCGGTCATCGCGATCACGGGCACCGCGGCGAACATCACGACGGTCGCCGCCGGCATCCTCGTCTTCGGCGACCCGCTCCCGGGCTCCACGCTGGGCATCGTGCTCCAGGGCCTCGCCTTCCTGCTGGTGATCGTCGCCTCGGCGATGACGCCCGCGCCGCGCGCCGCCGGCGCGGCCGCTGCACCCGCCGCAGCCTGAGCGGCGAACAGCTTCTTCTAAGGTGCGGGGCGGCTATGCGCCGCCCCGTCCTCGTTCTCGGCCTCGTCGCCGCCCTGCTCGCGCTGGGCTGCAGCCGGCCGCAGACCAAGCTCCAGGAGCTCCCCACCGGGCCGCTGACCAAGGACGCGTACGTCCACGCGTTCGACGTCAGCGCGGCGGGTCTGGCGCCGAAGTACGGCGTGGGCGAGGATCTGCCGCCCGACGCGCCGGCCAAGGCGCAGGACGCCCACGTCGTTGCGTTGCAGCGGCTGCTGCGCGCGTGGGCCGATCGCTTGGCGGGGCTGCAGCCACCGGCGCCGGCCGCCCATGCACAGGCCCGCTACGTCGCCGGCATCCGCAGCTTCGCCGCCGACCTCGACCGGGCGCGCGCTGCGCCGGCCCGCGGCGACACCAATGGCGCCGCGGCGCTGCTCACCTCCGGGCGCATCGTCTCGGCCCGGACCCGCGCCGACCTCCTCGCCGCCCGCCGCGCCTTTCACACCTTGGACTACGACCTCCAGGATCTCGACTCGGCGCCGGTGAAGACGCCTTAAGCCGCGTTGCCATGCCAGCCGGGCGGTGACAGCCTGGCGGGCATGACGTCGCTCACCGATAGGCCGCGCTACGACGAGATCGGCGTGGGCTACGCTCGGACACGCCGAGAGGATCCGCGCTTTGCGGCGCTCATCGACGCAGCGCTGGGCGACGCGCGCACCGTCGTCAACGTCGGTGCTGGCGCCGGCTCCTACGAGCCCGACGACCGCCACGTGATCGCGATCGAGCCCAGCGACGTGATGGCGGCCCAGCGCCCATCGCACCGCGTCCCCGCGATCCGCGCCGGCGCCGGCGCGCTGCCGCTGCGCGACGCCAGCGTCGACGCCGCGATGGCGATCGTCACCGTGCACCACTGGGATGCCGAGCAAGAGCGCGGGGTCCGGGAGCTGCGCCGCGTCGCGCGCGGGCCGGTCGTGATCCTCACCTACGACCCGCGCGTCAGCGCCACGATGTGGCTGATGGCCGACTACCTGCCCGAGGTCGCGGCGATGGACCACGCGATCTTCCCGCACCCCGAGCGGCTGGCCGGCTGGCTCGGCGGCGACGTCACGATCGAGCCCGTGCCGATCCCGCGTGACACGCCGGACTGGATGCTCGGCTCGTTCTGGGCGCATCCCGAGCGGGTGCTGAATCCCGCGGCGCGTGCTGCTACCTCGGGCTTTGCCCGCATGGAGCCGGCGATCGTGGAGCGCTGTGTGGCGGCGGTGGCCGCTGATCTGACCTCCGGGGCGTGGGACGAGCGCCACGGGCACCTCCGCGCGCTCGACGCCCATGACGTCGGGCTGCGGCTCGTCGTCGGGCGGCGCTAGGCCGCCTGTACGTCGACCTCGGCCTCGTCGTCGGCCGGGGCCGGGCCCTGCGCGGGGAACAGCTCGGCGTCGCAGTAGGGACACAGCGACGGCGCGCTGTGCGGGGTGACCGCGTAGCTCGCGAGGCCGCAGCTGGGGCAGAGGACGTGAGGCACTCGTCCTTAAGTACGTAAAAACGGTCGATGTGTGACGGGGGAGGTGGTCTTCGTGACCGGCATCTGACCTCGGCCCGCCGTTGGCCGCTGTGGCGCAAGGGCGCTTTGCGCTTGAGCCAGCACGGCCTAGGTGTTCGCGGGAGGCTTCGCGCCGGGGTACCGTTGTCCAACGTGACGGCGTGCCTGCCGGATCGGACAAGAAGAAAGGGAGAGGCTCTCGATGGCGACCACCGCCGAGACGAGCAACGCCGAGCTTCAGGAGCTCGCCAAGCGCCACCTGTGGATGCACTTCAGCCGCATGGGCGCCTATGAGGACGGTGCCGAGGTCCCGATCATCGTCCGTGGCGACGGCTGCTACGTCTATGACCAGCACGGCAAGCGGTACCTCGACGGCCTCAGCTCGCTCTTTTGCACGAACATCGGCCACGGTCGCGCCGATGTGGCGCAGGCCGGTGCCGATCAGGCAAAGGAGCTCGGCTTCTTCCCCAACTGGAGCTACGCCCACCCGCGTGCTATCGAGCTCGCCTCGAAGATCGCGGAGCTCGCACCCGACGACCTCAACCGGGTGTTCTTCACCAGCGGTGGCAGCGAGGCCGTCGAGTCGGCGTTGAAGCTGGCCCGCCAGTACCACAAGCTCCGCGGCAACGGGACCAAGTACAAGGTCATCGCGCGGGACACGGCTTACCACGGCACGACGATGGGCTGCCTCACCGCGACCGGCATCCCCGAGCTCCGCGCGCCGTTCGAGCCGCTGCCCGCCGGCGGCTGCCACGTGCCCAACACCAACACCTACCGGCTGGCCGAGGGCCATCAGCCCTCAGACCTGGCCGAGGCGATTGCCCGTCGCATCGAGTTCGAGGACCCGAGCACGGTCTCGGCGATCATCCTGGAGCCGGTGCAGAACGCCGGCGGGTGCTTCGTGCCGCCCGAGGGGTACTTCGATCGCGTGCGCGAGATCGCCGATCAGTACGACGTCCTCTTCATCTCTGACGAGGTCATCTGCTCGTGGGGCCGGCTCGGCGAGTGGTTCGGCGCCCAGCGCTACGGCTATCAGCCGGACATCATCACGACGGCCAAGGGCATCACCTCGGCTTATGCGCCGATGGGCGCCGTGATCGCCTCCGACCGCGTCTTCGAGCCGTTCGCGCACGGGACGACCTCCTTCACCCACGGCCTGACGTTCGGCGGACACCCCGTATCCGCGGCGGTCTCGCTCGCCAACATCGCGGTCTTCGAGGACGAGAACATCCTCGACAACGTGCGGGCCAATGAGCCCGCGCTGCGGGCGATGTTGGAGTCGCTGCGCGACATCCCGATCGTCGGCGACGTGCGCGGGGCCGGCTACTTCCAGGCCATTGAGCTGGTCAAGGACCAGTCGTCCAAGGCATCGTTCAGCGACGAGGAATCCGAGACGCTGCTGCGCGGCTACCTCTCCGGTGCGCTCTTCGAGCGCGGCCTCATCTGCCGCGCCGACGACCGCGGCGATCCGGTCATCATGCTCGCCCCGCCGCTGATCGCCGGGCCCGAGCAGTTCGCGGAGATCGAAGGCGTCCTGCGTCCCGTCCTCGAAGAGGCCTCGCGGCGGATGCGCCTTCTCTGATGCTCACCGTCCGCGAGCTCCTGCGAGACCTGGAGGTCGGTGTCCTCACCGGCGAGCCGAACCTCGACGCGCCCGTGCGCTGGGTGCACATCTCCGAGCTGGCGGACCCCACGCCGTGGCTGTCGGGCGGCGAGCTGCTGCTGACCACCGGCCTGTCGCTCTCGACGCCCGAGGAGCAGCGCGCCTACGTCGCGCGCCTGGCCGACCACGGCCTCGCGGGCCTTGGCTTCGGCGTCGGCTTCGGCCATGAGCGGGTGCCCGAGGCGCTGGTCGAGGCCGCGGCCGATCGTGACTTCCCCGTCATCGAGATCCCCTACGACACGCCGTTCATCGCCATCACCGAGAAGGCGTTCGCGCGGTTGGTCAACGAGCAGTACGCGCTGCTGCAGCGCTCGATCGCCGTCCAGGAGCGCCTCCAGCGGATCGTGCTCTCCGAGCGGGGGCTGGATGCGATCGCCTCGGCGCTTGCGACGCTGATCGGCGGCACGGTCGTGGTCTTCGACGGCCGCGGCGAGCCCCAGGCGCTGCACGCCTTCCGGCGCGAGCTCCCCGACGACGCGCTGGCCACCGTCGGCGCCGAGCTGCGTGAGCGCGCGCGGCGCACCGAGGCGCGTGGCTTCGTTCCGTCCCATCTCGACCTGGCGCCGCGCGCGCTGGCGCTGCCGATCGCCGGCGCCGAGACGACAGGACTACCGCAGGCGTGGCTGGTCGCCGTCAAGGATTCGGGCGGCCTGTCGGAGTTCGACCGCGTCGTCCTGCATCAGGCCGTCACCGTCGTCGCCCTGGAGCTGTTGCGTCGTCACGTCGCCTCCTCGACCGAGCGACGGCTGGCGGGCGACGTGCTCTCAGAGCTGGTCAGCGGTGCCGTCGCCGGCCCGGACCTCGCGCGGCGCCTGGAGCCGTTCGGCCTCGGCGGGCGCGTGACGGCGCTCGTGCTGTCGCCGCCGGCCCGGACTGGCGGCAAGGGCGGCAGCGTGGAGGTCTGCGAGGCGGCGCTGGCCGGTGCGCTGCGCGACGAGGCCGTCAGCGGCCTGGTCGCCACGACCAGCACCCACGTCTGCGCGCTGTTGCCTGGCTTCCTGGATGAGGAGCTCTTCGAGCTCTCCCAGCGCGTGCTGGATCGCGTCGTCACCAAGATGGCCACGGTGCCGGCGGCTGGCGCCGGCCGCGCGGTGGCAGCCGGGGACGCGCGCCGCGCCTACCACGAGGCGCGATGCGCGTTGGAGGCTCGCACGCTCGGCCGGCCGAGCGGGACCGCCGAGGCCCACGGCAACGGCAATGGCAACGCCACCCCCAAGCCGACCGTCGCCACCTATCGCGACCTCGGCTCCTTCCAGTTGTTGTTGTCCTTGCAGGACTCCGACGCGCTGCGCCTGTTCTGCGAGTCCCTGCTCGGCCCGATCGAGTCGGGCGAAGGCCACTACGGCGGCGAGCTGATGCGCTCGCTGGAGGCCTTCATCGAGTGCAACGGCCAGTGGGAGGCGGCCGCTCGCCGGTTGTACTGCCACCGCCACACGCTGCGCTACCGCATCCGCAAGATCGAGGAGTTGACGGGGCGCGACCTCGCTAGCGCCCGCGATCGCATCGAGTTCTGGCTCGCGCTGCGCGGCCGGGAGCTCGTCGGCTAGTTCCCTACGAGAGAGGTACGAGAAGCCATGAAGGTCGGCGTCCCCACCGAGATCAAGACCGACGAGTACCGCGTGGCGATCACGCCTGCCGGCGTCCGGGAGCTGGTCGATCGCGGCCATGAGGTGCTGATCCAGCACGGTGCGGGGGAGGGGTCGGCGATCCCGGATGTCGAGTACGCCGAGCAGGGGGCGGCGATCGTGTCGGATGCGGCTGCGGTGTTCGCCGGGAGCGACATGGTGGTCAAAGTCAAGGAGCCTCAGCCGGTGGAGGTCGCGATGCTCGAGCCGCGCCACACGTTGTTCACCTACCTGCATCTGGCGCCCGATCCCGAGCTGACGCAGGCGCTGCGCGACTCCGGGGCGACGTGCATCGCCTACGAGACGGTCACCGATCCCAACGGTCGTCTGCCGTTGCTGGCCCCGATGAGCGAGGTCGCGGGCAAGATCGCCACGCAGGCCGGGGCGTTCATGCTGGAGAAGCCGCTCGGTGGTCGCGGCCTGCTGCTCGGCGGCGTGCCCGGTGTCGCGGCGGGCAAGGTGATGGTGATCGGCGGCGGCGTGGTCGGGCTGACAGCGGCCGAGATCGCGATCGGGATGGGCGCCGAGACCTATGTCTATGACCGGTCGATCGATCGTCTGCGCGAGCTCGACTTCCTCCTCAACAACCGCTGCTCGACCGTGTTCTCAACCACGTTGAGCATCGAGAAGATGCTCCCGGAGGTCGATCTGGTCATCGGCGCGGTACTGGTGCATGGGGCCAAGGCCCCGCACGTGATCACCCGGGCCCAGCTCTCGTTGATGAAGTCGCACGCGGTGCTCGTCGACGTCTCGATCGATCAGGGCGGCTGCTTTGAGACCTCGCGGCCCACGACCCACACCAACCCGACCTACGAGGTCGACGGCGTGACGCACTACTGCGTGGCCAACATGCCCGGCGCGGTCCCGATCACCTCGACGTTCGCGCTGACCAACGCGACCATGCCCTACGTCCTCCAGTTGGCCGAGCAGGGCGTGCACGCCGCGCTGGAGTCCGATCCCGGCTTTCTGGCCGGCCTGAACGTCGCCGCCGGCGAGGTCACCTACGCGCCGGTCGCCGCCGATCAGGGCCTCACCGCCACCGACCCGCTCGCCGCGCTGGCCAAGGTGCCCGCCGCCGCCTGACCAGAATCGAACCCGGCACGTCCTCGCGCGCGGGAAGCAAAGCGCGAGCGACGAAGGCCGACCGTCAGGGCCGCAACCGGACAACACCCGAACGCTTGCTACCATCCCGCGCCGCATGCCCACCACGAGCCAACTCGTCCGCAAGGGTCGCAAGCCCAAGCCGCGCAAGATGTCCACCCCGGGTCTCAAGTCCGGCAAGGGCAACAAGAAGAAGCAGGCCGCCCCGCAGCGCCGTGGCGTCTGCACCCGCGTCTACACGACCACGCCCAAGAAGCCGAACTCGGCGCTGCGCAAGGTCGCCCGTGTGCGGATCACCGGCTCGGTCGAAGTCACCTCGTACATCCCCGGCGAGGGCCACAACCTGCAGGAGCACTCCGTCGTGCTCGTGCGCGGCGGCCGCGTCAAGGATCTCCCGGGCGTGCGTTACAAGGTCATCCGCGGCACGCTGGACGCCTCCGGTGTGACGGATCGCAAGAAGAGCCGTTCCATGTACGGCGTCAAGAAGAAGTAGAGACCGCATGCCCCGTCGCTCCGCAGCAACCATCCGGCCGATCGAGCCGGATCCCGTTCACCGCTCCCGCCTGGTCACCCAGGTGGTCAACAAGGTCATGCTCGATGGCAAGAAGAGCACCGCCGAGCGGATCGTGTACGACGCGCTCGCCATCATCGGCGAGAAGACGGGCAAGGACCCGATCGAGCAGCTCGAGGCGGCGCTCAAGGCGCTGACCCCGGCCCTCGAGGTCCGCTCCCGCCGCGTCGGCGGCGCGACCTACCAGGTCCCCGTCGAGGTCCCGCCGCGCCGCTCCCGCACCCTCGCGGTCCGCTGGCTCGTCGAGTTCGCCCGCCAGCGTCGCGAGAAGACGATGGCCCAGCGCCTCGCCAACGAGCTGATGGACGCCATCAACTCCCAGGGCGGCGCCTACAAGCGCAAGGACGACATCTACCGCATGGCGCAGGCCAACAAGGCCTTCGCGCATTACCGCTGGTAACAGGTCTTCATTGACTTATGGTCTCGACGGTCGCCCTCGGGCGGCCGTTGTGCGTTGTGGGGTGGCGGTGGTGACGGGC
>NZ_DASYJG010000011.1:0-54692 GCF_035996765.1 Baekduia sp. | reverse complement strand
CGTCTGGTGCCCCTCAGAGGGACACCAGACGACCCGGATCTCTGGCGAGCAATATTTGGGGACCGAATCGCCCGCCCGGACGCACGCGGACGACCCCATGCGCCACGCACCCCCGGCCCCGCTCACTCCTTCGCCGCCGACAGACCACGCAACGCGGCGCCGACCACAACCCGCGCTGAGCGCCATCATCGCTGCGACGTGGAGCGTCCGCGGACGACCGAAACAGACTCACGCCGCATCCGGCTCAGCGTCATCCTCCTCAATGACCTCAGCCCCATCCGCCGCCCGCCGCAGCGTCGCCAGCGCCAGCACCCCAGGCAGCGCGGGCAGCCACACCGAGATCGCCCGATAGGCCAGCACCGCCACCAACGCGATCTCGGCATCGATGCCAAACGCCGCGCATGCGCCGACCATCCCACCCTCGACGCCACCAACACCACCCGGCAGCGGCAGCAGATTCCCGAGCATGCCCAACAAGTAGGCCATCGTCAGCTCCGCGACGTTCGGGTGCCCACCGAACGCCCAGAAGCACGCCCACAACGTCGCCACATCAAAGACCCACCACACCACCGTGCCGAGCAACCCAAGCTCGCGGCGGCGGACCAACTCGATGGTGAAGTGCGTGCCGTCGGCCAGCGCCTGCGGCGCCGCCAGTAGCGCCTGCCGCCAACGCCCCCCGCCCTGGCCCAACCGCCGCTGCAGCGCATCCGGCGCCTGGATCGCGATTCCGTAGGCGGCGAACAACAGCGCGCCCAACACCGCAGGCACAGCGCTGAGCAAAGGCTCCGCGCCCGCGATCGCCAGGCCGGTGCCAAACAGGACGATCGCGCCGACGAAGACCGCATAGGTCGCGACCAGGTGCGACGACACCTGCTTGGCCGCGCCCTTCGGACCATGACCGGCGCGCGACAGCGCCCACGTCGTCACCGCGATTCCACCCGCGCCACCGGCGGCCAGCAGGCGCGTGGCCGCGGTTGCTGCGAGCGTGATCTGGGCCGAGCGACGAAAGCCGAGCACGACCCGGTCGGCCGCGCTGACCGCCGCGACGTTCCACGCATAGCCCGCGTAGGAGATGGCCTCCAACCCGATCGCGGCAGCCAGCCAGGCCGGCGATCCGTCGCGGATGCGGTTCCACGTGTCCTCGATCCCCGCCAGGTGCGGTACCAGCAGATAGACGATGAGGATCAGCGCCGCGGTCGCCCCGAACCACACCAGCGCTCGGCGGCCGGTGGGCCCTGGCATGGGCAGCGCGGTCAGGACGCCGCGACGGCGATCGGCGTCTTCTTCCAGCGCAGAGCCGTCAGGCGGAAGGTCGTGCCGACGGGCTTCGGTGTCGTCGTCGTGGGCGGCCACGGGCGCAGCGAGCATAGGACGCGGTCTGGTCGTAGGCTTGCACGCTCCTCATGGACGGCCCCCAGCGCATCGCCGACGCCTTCGCCAACGCCAAGGGCCGCGCGGCCCTCATGCCCTATTTGATGGGCGGTTTCCCGACGCTCGGGGACTCGATCCGGATCGGCGAGGCCTATGTCGACGGCGGTGCTGATCTCATCGAACTCGGGGTGCCGTTCTCCGACCCGCTGGCCGACGGCCCGGTGATCCATGCCGCAGGGACCGAGGCGCTGCGCGCCGGCACGACGGTCGCGGGGGTCCTCACCGTCTGCCACACGCTCTCCCAGCGCGTCCCGGTCGTGATGATGATGTACGCCAACCTCATCTTCGCCAAGGGCCCTGACGCATTCGTCGGCGAACTCGCCGGCGCCGGTGCCAGCGGCCTGATCGTCCCCGACATGCCGTTGGAGGAGGGCGACGAGGTACTGGCGGCATGCGACGCCGCCGGCGTCGCCCTGGTCCCGCTCGTGGCGCCGACGACGCCCGACGAGCGCCTGGCCCGCATCGGCGCCCGCGCCCGCGGCTTCGTCTACACCGTCTCGGTCACCGGCACGACCGGCGAGCGCGCGACGCTCTCGGCGACCTACGGCTCGGTCATCGCCCGCACCAAGGCGCACACCAACGTGCCCGTCGCGCTGGGCTTCGGCATCGGCTCGCCCGAACAGGCCGCCCAGGCCGCCGAGGCCGGCGCCGACGGGGTGATCATCGGCAGCCGCCTGGTGCGCGCCGCCGCCGAGGCCGACGATCCGGCCGCTGCCGTGCGGGACCTGGTCAAGGGGTTCTCCGCGGCCTTGGCGGAGCCCGCGCCGAGCTGAGCCCAATGGCCGTCCTGCACGTCACCAACGGCGCGGCCGTCGCCGCTGACCTCCGCTCCCTCGGCGAGGTGCTGACGTGGGACGACGTGCTGCACGAGGGCCCGGTCCCGGCGCTGGATCCGGCGGCGCTGCGCGAGGTCCGAGCGCGCTTTCTGGCCGACGCGGGCCTCACCGACCTGGCCCAGGCACGCGCGCGGCTGACGGTCCGTGACGAGCGCCTCGACGCCGTCGACTTCTCCACGCGGATCGTCCTGTGGTTCGAGGACGATCTCTACGACCAACTGCAGTTGCTGCAGATCCTCGACCGTCTCGCCGCATCGGCCGAGAGCCGGCGTAGCCGCCCGGCCGGGCCGGTCGAGCTGGTCCGCCTCGCCCGCGGCCCGCGCAGCTTCCTGCGCGACCGGCTTGCCGCCGCGCGACCGCTCGGCGAGGGCGAGCACGAGCTGGCACGGCGGCTCTGGGCCGCGTTCACCTCGACCGATCCGCTACAGGTGCAGGAGGCCTGGCTGGCCGGCACGCCCGGCCTGCCCGACGTCGCACCCGCCCTCGGTCGCCTGCTCGAGGAGCACCCGGCCACGACCGACGGGTTGGCACGCACCGAGCGCCAGATCCTCGCCGCGCTGGCCGACGGCCCGCTGCCGCCCGCCGCGCTCTTCGCCGCGGCGACCACGCAAGAAGAGCGACCGTTTCTGGGCGACGCGACGCTGTGGTGGCGCGCCGCGCGCCTGACGCCGTTGGTCCGGCGAACCGACCAGGGTGTCTTCGCGCTGACCAGCGACGGTGCGCGCGTGTTCGCCGGAGAGGCAGATGCGGCCGCGCTGCTTGCTCCATTTGATCGCTGGGTCGGCGGCGTCCACCACACCGGTGCGCCCGCGGTGCGGTGGGATCCGGCGACGCGCCGCCTGCACCGCTAGGACGATAGGATCCGCCCAGCCATGGGACTCGTGTACTCCATCGTCGCCTCGCTCTGCCTCTGGATCGTCCTCTGGGCACTGGGCGCCAAGGCCCTCGACAGCTTCCTGCTGGCGGCACTGTTGATCATCATCGCCGTGACCGTCCAGATGCTGCAGAAGTACAACCCCTCCAAGCGCCAGCGCTGAGCGCGCTCGCCCTGCGCGAGCACCCATACGGTGGTCAACCAACGTTTCCACCTTGTGGTGTGGAGGGGTGACCATTGCGCGGCGTCCCTGACCCTGTTTAGACTCGCGCTCTCTCCGTATTCGATCCCTTGAGGAGGGGACACGTTGCGCGCACGACATGTGGCAGCCTCCGGCTGTCTTCTGGCTGCGCTGTCGTTCGGAGTTGCCGCTTGCGGCAGCGACGACAACAGCGGCAGCAGCAGTACCGGTAGCTCGGGTTCGAGCTCCGGATCCAAGAGCCTGACCATCTACTCCAGCCTCCCGTTGCAGGGCGACTCGCGAGCGCAGTCGCTCTCGGTCGTCAACGGCGAGAAGCTGGCGCTGGAGAGCCAGGGTGGCAAGGTCGGCGACTACACCATCAAGTACGTCAGCCTCGACGACTCCACCGCCGCAGCCGGCAAGTGGGATCCGGGCGCCACGTCGGGCGACGCCCGCAAGGCCGCTCAGGACAAGTCCACCATCGGCTACCTCGGTGAGTTCAACTCGGGCGCGTCGGCGATCTCGATCCCGATCCTGAACGAGGCCGGCGTCCTGCAGGTCTCGCCGTCGAACACCGCGACGGGTCTGACCCGTTCGCTTGGTGCCGACAAGGGCGAGCCGGACAAGTACTACCCGTCCGGCAAGCGCACCTACGGGCGCGTCGTCCCGGCTGACCACATCCAGGGCGCAGCCCAGGTCAGCTACCAGAAGGACAACGGCTGCAAGAAGACCTACTTGTTGAACGACAAGGAGGTCTACGGCTCCGGTCTCGTCAAGAACGTCGTCGCCGCAGCCAAGACCCAGGGCCTGCCGATCGCCGGCAACACCGGCATCGATCCCAAGGCCGCCAACTACCGCTCGGTCGCCACGACCATCAAGGCCACGGGCGCCGACTGCGTGTTCTTCGGTGGCATCACCGACAACAACGCGGTCCAGCTGTTCAAGGACCTCCACGCAGCGATGCCGACGGCGAAGCTGTTCGGCCCCGACGGCGTGGCGGAGACGGCGTTCACGACCAAGCTCGGCTCGTCGGTCGAGAAGGTCACCTACGTCACCAACCCGACGTTGGACCCGAAGCTCTACCCGGCCTCCGGCCAGGAGTTCTTCAAGAACTACAAGGCGAAGTACGGCGCCGATCCCGAGGCATACGCGATCTATGGCTATGAGGCCATGGGCGTGATGCTCGAGGCGATCAAGAACGCCGGCGCGAAGGGCAACGATCGCCAGGCGGTCATCGACGCCTTCTTCAAGATCAAGAACCGGGAGTCCGTGTTGGGCACCTACTCGATCGACGAGAACGGCGACACGACGCTGTCGGACTACGGCGGAGATCGCGTGGTCGACGGCAAGCTGGTGTTCGACAAGGTCATCAAGGCCCAGACCAGCTGACCCAACTCGTGACGTACCGGCCGGGACCTCGTGTCCCGGCCGGCGCCACGGGGTACTCGGCAAAAGGACCACATGGAAGCCGCATCCATCACCGAGACGGCGTCGGCGGGTCCACCCGCCCGCAAGCTCTCTGATGTCGTCAACGCCTACGCGTTGCCCCTGCTGCTGGTCGTGGCGCTGGCCGCCCAGTTCGTGCATTCACCCCATGACACGCTGGACGACGTCAAAACCGGACTTTCCAACGGCACCATCTGGGCGCTGATCGCGCTCGGGTACACGCTGGTCTACGGGATCGTCGAGCTCATCAACTTCGCCCACGGCGAGGTCTTCATGATCGGCTCGTTCGTCTCGGTGTCGCTGTGGGCCACCTTCGGCGTCGACGAGCAGACGGCCAAGCCGCTCATGGTCCTGTCGATCGTGGTGGTGCTGGCGCTGGCGATGTTCGCCAGCGGCACGCTGAACGTGCTGATCGAACGCGTCGCCTATCGGCCGCTGCGCAACGCGCCCAAGCTGGCGCCGCTGATCACGGCCATCGGGATGAGCTTCATCCTGCAGAACGTCGGCCTGCTGTGGCGCCCGACGCCAGACAGCGCGCCCGACCTCATCGGCTCCCAGAAGAACTACTTCACCGTCTTCAACGTCGGCATCGAGCACTCCGACGTCTTCGCCGTCATCGTGACGGCCCCGCTCCTCATCGCCCTGCTCTGGTTCGTCGGCTCGACGCGCTACGGCAAGGCCATGCGCGCCACCGCGCAGGATCCCGACGCGGCGCGCCTGATGGGCATCGACGTCGACCGCACGATCCAGCTGACCTTCCTGCTCGGCGGTTTGATGGCCGGTGCCGCCGGCCTCATCTACGCGCTCTACAACGGCACGATCCGCTTCAACCAGGGCTTCACCGCCGGGCTGATCGCGTTCACCGCGGCGGTTATGGGCGGCATCGGCAACCTCAAGGGCGCGGTGGTCGGCGGCCTGATCATCGGCGTGATCCAGGCCGTCTCGGACTCTGGTGACTACCTCGGGCTGCCGCTCGGCCCGCAGTGGACACCCGCCGTCGTCTTCGGCGTGCTGATCCTGGTCATGGTCTTCCGACCACAAGGCCTCTTCGGCGAAGAGACGCGGGAGGGCTGAGCGCCATGCTCGATGCCAGCCGCAGGCAGTTCAACCAGATGACGCGGCTGCTGCCGCCATCGGTGTGGATGGCCATCGGCCTCCTCCTGGCGATCCTCTTCCCGTACGTCGCGGGCACGGGGTCGCTGCTGGACGCCTCGATCCAGACGCTGGCCTACGTGATCATGGCGTTGGGGCTGAACATCGTGGTCGGCTTCGCCGGCCTGCTCGACCTGGGCTACGTCGCCTTCTACGCCATCGGCGCGTTCGTGATCGGCTGGTTCGGCTCCCAGCAGTTCCCGGATGTCAACGGCGGCAAGGGCATCCACATCCTGTCGAGCGATCGCGCGACCTTCCAGCTCAAGCTCAACGGCACCCACGCCGAGATCCCCGGCATCCACATCAACTTCTTCATCGTGGCGTTCATCGCGATGGGGATCACCGCGGTGTGGGGCATCCTCCTCGGCGCTCCGACGCTGCGTCTGCGCGGCGACTACCTGGCGATCGTGACGCTCGCCTTCGGCGAGATCGTGCCGCGCATCTTCGAGAACAGCACGAGCGGCCTGTTCGGCATCGGCACGACCGACTTCTCCAACGGCCGCCAGGGCATCACCCCGATCGACACCATCAACCTGCCGTGGTCCAAAGACCTGGTCTATTCGGACTTCAACTTGAAACCCGCGTATTGGGTGGCGCTCGCGATGGTCGTGTTCACGATCTTCGTCAACCGCCGCCTGCGCGACTCCCGGCTCGGACGGGCCTGGATCGCGGTGCGCGAAGACGAGGTCGCGGCGGCGTCGATGGGCGTCAACCTCGTGCGCACGAAGCTCTGGGCCTACGCCATCGGCGCGGCATTCGGCGGCTTTGCGGGCGCGTTCCTGGGCTCCTACAACAACACCGTCAACGTCGATCAGTTCGAGTTCGGCTTCTCGGTCTTCGTGCTGGCGATGATCATCATCGGCGGCATGGGCAACATCTGGGGCGTCATCGTCGGGGCGGTCGCCCTCTCGATGCTCAACCGCTACGGGTTGCCCGAGCTCAACCAGCTGCCGATCGGCTTTGACCCGACATCCGTGTCCTACGGCGTCTTCGGCTTCTTCTTGTTGATCATGATGGTGCTCCGTCCCGAAGGGCTCATCCCGTCCGGCCGAAGAAAGCTCGAGCTGCACGAGGGCGAGATCGAGGGCGAGGAGGCCGAGATGGTTGGCGACATGGCGCAGATGTACGAGGTGCACAGTGAGTGAGCAGGAGCAGTTCACCACCAACCTGGACGGCACGCAGGTCGACCACAGCGGCCCGCCGGTGCTCGACGCGACCGGCGTGTCGAAGGTCTTCGGCGGCCTTGTCGCCGTCAACGACGTCGACTTCGTCGTCCCGCGCAAGTCGATCGTCTCGCTGATCGGGCCCAACGGCGCGGGCAAGACCACGTTCTTCAACTGCCTCACCGGGCTCTACCGGCCCACGACGGGGCGTGTGATCTTCGAGGGCCAGGACATCACCGCCAAGCGCGCTGACCTCGTCACGGCGGCGGGCGTGGCACGCACCTTTCAGAACATCAAGCTCTTCCGGACCATGACGGCGATCGAGAACGTCCAGGTCGGGATGCACCCGCGGCTGAAGTCGCGGGTGACCGGCATGGTCCTGCGCACGCCGTTCGTGCGGCGCGAGGAGAAGGCCGCCACGCAGCGGGCGATCGAACTGCTCGACTTCGTCGGCCTCAAGCGCAAGGACGAGCTGGCCATGAACCTGCCCTACGGGGACCAGCGGCGGCTGGAGATCGCGCGTGCGCTGGCGTCGGACCCCAAGCTCCTGCTGCTCGATGAGCCCACGGCCGGCATGAACGCCGCCGAGTCCGAGGAGCTGCGCCGCCTGATGGACCGGCTGCGCACCGAGCAGGACATGTCGATCCTGCTGATCGAGCACGACATGAAGGTCGTCATGAACGTCTCTGACCACATCACGGTCCTCGATCACGGCGAGAAGATCGCCGAGGGGTCGCCGCAGACCGTCCGCCAGGATCCGAAGGTCATCGAGGCCTACCTGGGGAGTCAGGCATGAGCGACGGCAACGGCGCCACGCCGGTCCTGCACGTCGACAACATCCACTCCTTCTACGGCGCGATCCAGGCGCTCAAGGGCATCTCGCTCGAGGTCTACGAGGGTGAGATCGTCACGCTGATCGGCTCCAACGGCGCGGGCAAGACGACGACGCTGCGCTCGATCTCGGGCATTGTCCCGCCACGCGAGGGCGCGATCTACTACCTGGGCAACGACATCACCGGCATGCCCGGGCACCAGGTCGCCTCGATCGGCATCGCCCATTCGCCCGAGGGCCGGCGCATCTTCCCCCGCATGACGGTGCTGGAGAACCTCGAGATGGGGGCCTTCACCCGCAAGGACAACGCGGCGATCCGTGCTGACGTCGAACGCGTCTATGAGATGTTCCCGCGGCTGAAGGAGCGCCAGAAGCAGAAGGCCGGCACGATGTCGGGCGGCGAGCAGCAGATGCTCGCGATGGGCCGTGCGCTGATGGCCCAGCCCAAGCTCCTGCTCCTCGACGAGCCGTCGCTCGGCCTCGCGCCCGTGATCGTGGACAAGATCTACGAGATCATCCGCGAGATCAACCAGCAGGGCGTCACGATCCTGCTCGTCGAGCAGAACGCCAACTACGCGCTCGACGTCTCCTCACGAGGCTACGTCCTGGAGACCGGGACCGTCGCGCTCTCTGACAAGTCCTCCGCGCTGCGAACCGACGAGCGCGTGATGGCCGCCTACCTGGGGACCTGACATGACCGCCTCGCTCATCGTCGCCGCCATCGGCGTCAAGGCCTTCTACTTGTTGTACATCTGGCTCGTCTCGGCGTGGGTGGCCAGCTGGCTGTCGAACCGCAAGGGCTACGGCGAGAAGTGGGGCCTGGGCACCGGGCTGTTGCTCAGCGCGATCGGCGTGCTGATCTGGCTCGTGGTCCCGGCCAAGACCACGTCGATCGTCTCCCAGCGCAAGCTGCGCAAGGAGCAGGAAGAGCAGGCGGAGGCGGAAGCGCAGGGCTGAGCCCGGCGGCCGGCGCTACCTCAGCGCGTCGGCCAATGCCGCGTCGAGGTCTGCGTACTTGTAGGTGAACCCGGCGGCCAGGGCGTGCTCGGGTACGGCGCGCTGGCCCTCGGTGACGATCTCGGCCATGTCGCCGTAGAGCAGGCGGATCGCAAAGGCCGGGACCGGCGCGACGGCCGGGCGATGGAGCGCTCGCCCGAGGGCCTTGCTGAAAGCCTTGTTGGTCACCGGCTCGGGGGCGGCGCCGTTGTAGGCACCGCTCCAGGACGCGTCAGTGGCCGCGTGCAGGTAGAGGCTGACGAGGTCGTCGACGTGGATCCACGGCAGGTACTGGTTGCCGCTGGCGACCGGCCCGCCGACGCCGAGCTTGAACGGCGGCAGCATCGTCTTCAGCGCGCCGCCGCTCTTGTCGAGCACGACGCCGGTGCGGATCTTGACGACGCGCGGGTGGGTCGGGGCGTCTGCCGCGGCGTCGGCCTCGCGCTCCCACACGACGCAGACGCGCGCCAGGAAGTCGTCGCCGGCGGGAGAGGACTCGGGCACGCGCTCGTCGCCGTGCTTGCCGTAGTAGCCGACGGCAGAGCTGCTGACCAGCACCTTCGGGCCGTCCGCGCCAGCGGCGGCCATTCCCGCCACGAGGTTGCGGGTGCCGACCTCGCGGCTCTCGAGGATCCGGCGCTTGACCTCGTCGTTCCACCGCTGGGCGACCGGTTCGCCGGCGAGGTGGATGACCGCATCGCGGCCGCGCAGCGCCTCGGCGGGCGCGGGGCCCGACAGCGGATCCCAGGCGATGGCCTCGACGCCGAGCGCCGCCTGCGCCTTCTCGGGCGAGCGCGACAGCACCGTGACGGTGTCGCCGTGGTCGCGCAGCGCGCGGACGAGCTTGGTGCCGATCAGGCCGGTGGCGCCGGTGAGGGTGACGTGCATCTCCTCACCGTACGACCAATCTGTGTCGGCGGATCAGGGCCGCGGTGTGGGAGCCTCTGGCGAGCACCCGCCGCTGAACGAGCGCTCTACGCGAGGCTCAGCCTGGATCAGTTGCGCAGCTGCTCGATGTCGAGCGCCGCGAAACCGATGGTGTCACCGGCGCGGTCGTCACCGGCGCGACGGGCCTCGGCGGCGACGGCGTCGGCGACGGCGGGCGCGACATCGCGGTTGAAGACCGACGGGATGATGTAGTCCTCGCGCAGCTCGGACTCGGGCACGATGTTGGCGATGGCAGTCGCGGCAGCCATCTTCATCGCCTCGGTGATCTGCGGCGCGCGGACATCCAGCGCGCCGCGGAAGATGCCTGGGAACGCGAGCACGTTGTTGATCTGGTTGGGGTAGTCACTGCGGCCGGTGGCGACGATGCGGCAGTAGGGCGCGGCCTCCTCGGGGGAGACCTCGGGCGTCGGGTTGGCCATCGCGAAGACCATCGCGTCCTTGTTCATGCGCGCCAGCGCCTCGGCCGGGAAGACCTTGGCACCGGAGAGGCCGATCATGAGGTCCATGCCGTCGATGACCGACGCCGGCGTTCCACCGAGGCGGTCCGGGTTGGTCGCCTCCGCGTACCAGCGCTTGATCGGCGGCATCGAGCCGTCCTGGTAATCGCCGCGGTCGGTTGACAGCACGCCACACGAGTCGGCGCCGACGACGTGCCGAACGCCGGCCTCCATGAGGATCTTGGTGACCGCGACGCCGGCGGCGCCCAGGCCGATCACCAGGACACGCAGGTCGGCGAGCGACTTGCCGGTTAGCTTGCAGGCGTTGATCAGCGCGGCGAGCGTGACGATTGCGGTGCCGTGCTGGTCGTCATGGAAGACGGGGATGTCGAGCTCGGCCTTCAGCCGGTCCTCGATCTCAAAGCAGCGCGGGGCGGAGATGTCCTCCAAGTTGATCCCGCCGAAGGTCGGCGCGATCTGCTTGACCGCCGCGACGATCTCGTCGGGGTCCTTGGTGTCCAGGCAGATCGGGAACGCGTCGACGTTGGCGAACTCCTTGAAGAGCATGGCCTTGCCCTCCATCACGGGCATCGCCGCGCGCGGGCCGATGTCGCCGAGGCCCAGGACCGCGGTGCCGTCGCTGACGACGGCCACCGTGTTGCGCTTGATCGTGTACTGAAACGCCTTGTCGGGATCGTCGTGGATCGCCATGCAGACCCGCGCGACGCCCGGGGTGTAGGCCATCGACAGGTCCGCGCGCGTCTTCAGCGGCGACTTGTTGTGCTGCTCGATCTTGCCGCCGATGTGCAACAGGAACGTGCGGTCGGTCGTGTCGACCACCGTCACGCCGTCGAGCGCCGCAAGCGCACCGACGATCTGGTCCCAGTGCTCGGCGCCCGTCGCGTCGACGGTGATGTCACGCAGCAGCACGTTCTCCTTGACCTCGACCAGGTCGATCGACCCGATGCTCGCCCCAACCTCGCCGATCGCGCTCGCCACCAGCCCGAGCATGCCGGGGCGGTCGGCGATCTCGACGCGGATCGTGAGGCTGTATTGGGCAGAGGGAGAAGGGGACATCTGCGCGAGACTCTAGGGGGTCGTCGGTCTGCGAAGCCGTCAGGCCACCTGCGTACTTGTATGGCACGCGCCTGCGGAGATCCCGACGCTCGCCCACCCCCGCTAGGGTCCTCTGCGATGTCGGAGAACGGGTCAGCCAGCAGCCATGACGAGCTCTACCTGATCGACGGCAGCTCGCTCGCCTACCGGGCGTTCTTCGCGCTGCCGGAGTCGATCGCGACCTCGACGGGCGTGCCGACCAACGCGATCTTCGGGTTCGCGTCGATGCTCGTGAAGCTGCTGACCGAGCATGGCGTCAAGCCGACGATCGTCGTGTGGGACGCGGGCCACTCCGGACGCAAGGAGATCTCGGTCGACTACAAGGCGACGCGCCAGTCGCGGCCCGATCTGCTCAAGGAGCAGTGGCCCCATCTCGCGCCGCTGGTCGAGGCGTTCGGCTACCGCAACGTCACCGTCGACGGCTACGAGGCCGACGACGTCATCGCCTCGATCGCCGAGAAGGCGCGCGCGCAGGACGTGCCGGTGGTCATCGTCACGGGCGACCGCGACATCTTCCAGCTGATCGATCCGGACTCGAAGGTCCGCGTGATGGCGACCGGCCGCGGCATCACCGACACCAAGTTGTACGACTACCAGGCGGTCATCGACCGCTACGGCCTGCCGCCCGAGTCGATCCCGGACTTCTACGGCCTCAAGGGCGACACGTCCGACAACATTCCCGGCGTCCCGGGCATCGGCGACAAGACCGCCGCGACCCTGCTGCAGCAGTTCAACGACCTCGAGACGGTGCTCGCCTCGGTCGACCAGATCTCCGGCGCCAAGCGCAAGGAGAACCTCGTCAATCACGCCGATGACGCCCGTATCTCCAAGCAGCTGGCGACGATCATGCGCGACGTCCCGGTCGACGTCGACCCCGCCCAGGAGGCCGCGCGCGAGCCCGACCGCTCCAAGCTGCGCGACGTCTTCCGCCAGTTCGAGCTGCGCGCGCCGCTCGCGCGGCTCGAAGATGCGCTGGCTGCTGACGATCAGGCCGGCGTCCCCGCGGCGATGCCCGCCGAGGCCGCGACGGTCCGCGTGCGCGTCCGCGAGGGCGGCGTCGCCGAGGTCCGGGCGCTGGGGCCGGCGGGCTCGGAGGTCACGCTCGCGCTGGAGGCGCCGGTCGTCGACGAAGGCCAGCTGCTTGCGCAGGATCCGCTCTGGAAGTTCGGCGCGGTCGTGGGGGAGGAGGCCGTCGTCGGCGCCGTCGCCGACCCCGCCGAGCTGATCGCCGCGCTCGGCGAGCGCCCCGTCATCGGCTACGACGCCAAGGCGTGGGGCGCGGTCCCGCCCAACCTGACGCACGACCTGCTGCTCGCCGCCTACCTGCTCGAGCCCGCGCGCCGCGGCTTCCCGTTCGCCGAGATCTGCGAGGAGCGCGGGCTGAAGACCGAGGCGTCCGAGCCGCTCGCGGCCGCCGCCGCGCTCGGCCAGGCGCTGGCCGCGTGGCAGCGCGAGCAGCTCGACGACCGCGGGCTCACCGGCCTGATGGACGAGGTCGAGCTGCCGCTCGTCGCGGTGCTCCGCGACATGGAGGTCGCCGGCGTGCGGCTCAACAAGGAGCGCTTGGCGCTGATCCGCACGCGCGTGCTGGACGAGATCGCCGACCTCGAGCGCGAGATCTTCCGGCTGGCCGACGAGGAGTTCACCATCGGCTCGCCCCAGCAGCTCGGCGCCATCCTGTTCGACAAGCTCGGGCTGTCGCGCAAGCGCCGCGGCAAGACCGGCTTCTCGACCGACGCGCGGGTGCTGCAGGCGATCCGTGGCGAGCACGAGATCATCCCCTCGATCGAGCGCTGGCGTGAGCTCAACCAGCTCATGAAGACCTACCTCGACGTTCTGCCGCAGCTGACCGACGCCGAGTCGCGCATCCACACCACCTTCGTGCAGGCCGCCGCGACCACGGGCCGCCTCGCCTCGACCAATCCCAACCTGCAGAACGTGCCGGTGCGCACCGAGCTCGGCCGCGAGATCCGCGGCTGCTTCGAGGCTGCGCCTGGCAACGTGCTCGTCAGCGCCGACTACTCCCAGGTCGAGCTGCGCGTCATGGCCTTCATCGCCGACGAGCCCGTGCTCAAGGAGATCTTCGTCCGGGGCGAGGACGTGCACACCGCCACGGCCTCGACGGTCTTCGACAAGCCGGCTGCAGAGCTCACGCCGATGGATCGCTCCAAGGCCAAGATGATCAACTACGGGATCGTGTACGGGTTGAGCGACTACGGCCTGGCCGATCGCCTCAACATCGCGCGCGAAGAGGCCAAGCTGTTCATCGACACCTACCTGGAGCGCTTCTCGCGGGTCGCCGCGTTCATGGCCTTGACGATCGAGCAGGCCAAAGAGCAGGGCTACGTCACGACGCTCTTCGGCCGCCGTCGTCAGATCCCCGAGTTGCGGGCCCGCAACTACCAGGTGCGGACGCTCGGCGAGCGGCTGGCGGTCAACACCGTCATCCAGGGCACGGCGGCCGACATCATGAAGCTGGCGATGATCGGCGTGCACCGCGCGCTGCTCGCCTCAGGAATGACCACGCGGATGATCCTCACGATCCACGACGAGCTGCTCTTCGAGGGCCCGCCCCAGGAGGCCGACCGCGTCAAGGAGATCGTCGAGCGCGAGATGATCGCGCCGTGGGGCGACCGCACGCCGCCGCTGGCGGTGGACGCGGGTTCCGGCCTCACCTGGCTCGCGGCCAAGTAGGGCTTGAGCGGCTGTTAGGCCGCGGCCAGCGTGCCGACGCCGTCGGGCGCCCTGAGCATGAGCGGCTCCGCCGGCTCTTCCCACGGCGCGCTCGACCATGGGCTCGCGCCGTCGAGCGCGAACGATGGCGGTGCGATGTTGAGGTAGTGCCGGAAGGCCCAGCGGATGAACCGGGGCCGGCTCATCAGATCGAGCGCCGTGTCCATCGCGGGGTACTTGTTGATCCCGCTGACGACGGTCTGCACGCGCCACAGCCAGTCGAAGGCGTAGCGGTGCTCCTCGTTGAAGGCGTGGTAGCGGACCAGCGCCTGCTCGCGGGTCTGGCGGCCGTCGAGCACCTTGCGCAGCTCGCGGCCGACGGCCAGCCCGAAGTAGAGCGCGGTGCGGATGCCCTCGGCCGTCGTCGGCAGGCAGTGGCCGGCGCTGTCGCCGGCGAAGAAGACGCCGTCGCCCGTCGCCGGCCGCAGGCGGTGGGGGATCCAGTTGCCCTGATAGCCGCCCTCGAGGCCGATGCCGAGATCGTGGGCGAGCTGGACGGTGGGCTCCTTGACCTTGATGTGCGGGTCGAAGGAACCGACGCCGGTGCGTAGCTCGTCGCCGGCGGGGAAGGCCCAGGAGTAGCCGGGGACGATGTACTTCGGATCGAGCCACAGCTCGAGGTCGTCGCCGGTGGCCGGCGGGTGGACTTCGAGGCCGCGCGACAGGCGGGCCTCCGGCGGCTGGATCGCGTCGCGCTGCTCGCTCAGCACGCGGCGCCAGCCGAGCGCGTCGACGACCAGCGGCGCGCGCAGATCGCCGCGATCGGTGTGGACGGTGTGGACCGTCCCGCGCGTGATGCCGTCGACCTTGGCGGTGTCGAAGGTGAAGTCGCCCTGGGCGGCCAGGAGCTCGCAGAGCTGCGCGTAGTCGAAGGTCGAGAACGACCACGACAGCGTCCACCGATACGTCTTCTCCGGGCGGTGCATGACGAGGTCGCGGAAGGTCTGGCGGATCGAAGCCTCGAGCCCGAGGTTGACCAGCCACTCGGTCGGCGCCGCGCAGGCCGAGGTCTGGCGCTCGCCGATCTCGTAGCGGTCGACGATCAGCACCCGCGCGCCGCTGCCGCTGAGCTCGCGGGCGACCGCGAGGCCCGCGAAGGACGCCCCGCAGATCACCACGTCGTACTCGCCGCCGAGCGGGGTACGCTCGGCCCCTCTCTTCGTCGCGCGAACGGGCATCCGACGCCCGATCGTATCCGTGCCCGGCGGGCGCGTGAGCGCAGGGTTCCCATGTGCGGTTTCGCGCTACCCTCTCTGGTCGCACATGACCCAGACCATCACACCTACCCCCGAGGCGAAGATCGTCGAGGGCAGCAATGGATTGCTGCTCGAAATCGACGGTCATATCGTCCCGAATTACGACGCTACGTTCTCACCCTTTGAAGAGGGTGACGTTGTCAGTGGCCGCGTAGTTCGCATCGATAACGACGAGGTTCTCGTCGATATCGGCTACAAGTCCGAGGGCGTTATCCCCTCGAACGAGCTGTCGATCCGCAAGAACGTGGATCCGCATGACGAGGTGGAGCTCGGCGAAGAAGTCGACGCCCTCGTCCTTACCAAGGAGGATCAGGACGGCCGCCTGATCGTCTCCAAGAAGCGCGCGCGCTTCGAGAAGGCATGGCGCAACATCGAGGCCGCTGCGGAGTCGGGTCAGCCCGTCACCGGCACGGTCATCGAGGTCGTCAAGGGCGGACTGATCGTGGACCTCGGTGTCCGCGGCTTCCTGCCTGCCTCGCTGGTCGACATTCGCCGGGTGCCCAACCTCGATGAGTACATGGGCCAACCGATCGAGTGCAAAGTTATAGAGCTTAATCGGTCGCGAAACAATGTGGTCCTGTCGCGACGGGCCGTGCTGGAAGAGGAGCGCAAGGAGCAGCGTCAGGAGATCTTGGATCGCCTGCAGCCTGGCCTTGTTGTCGAGGGCGTTATCTCGAACATCGTCGATTTCGGCGCGTTCGTGGATCTGAACGGCATCGACGGACTCATCCACATCTCCGAGTTGTCGTGGTCGCACGTCAACCACCCCTCGGAAATTCTGAACATCGGTGACACCGTGCAGGTCAAGGTCCTTGACATCGACCGTGACCGCCAGCGCATCTCCCTCGGTCTCAAGCAGACCCAGGAGGATCCGTGGCAGCGGGTCGTCGACACCTACAACGTCGGTGACGAGCTCGAGGGCACCGTCACGAAGGTCGTCACGTTCGGCGCGTTCGTCGAGATCCTCGACGGTGTCGAGGGCCTCGTGCACATCTCCGAGCTTGCCGCCCATCACGTGGAGAACCCGCGTGAGGTCGTCCAGCCGGGCGACGTCGTGCGCGTGAAGATCCTCGAGATCGACTCCGAGCGGCGCCGTTTGTCGCTCTCGATCAAGCGTGTCGAGGGTCAGGTCCTGCCGAGCGAGACCCGCGCCCGCGAGGCCGGCCTCCCGCTGCCCGGCGAGGGCCAGCCGCCCGCCAGTGCCGGCGATCTGGACGACGTGGCCGACCTCGGCCTGTCCGAGGACGTCTTCGCCGGTCAGGGCGATCCGGACGCCGCGGTTGCGGTGGACGGCGCTGAGGCTGAGGCCGATGCGATCGACCCCGCCGACGCTGCCGCCGAGGAGTCCGGGCTGCCGATCGAGGCTGCCGGTGACGCCGAGGTCGAGGCCGCCGACGAGCCGGTCGCCGAGGCCAGCGACGAGCCTGCCGAGGAGGCCGCGGTTGCGGTCGCCGACGAGGAGCCGGTTGCCGAGGCATCGGTCGACGCCGAGGGCGACGCGCCCGAGCCTGCCGACGAGCCCGCCGCCGAGGCGAGCGACGAGCCGGCCGCCGAGGTCGAGGTCGAGGCCACCGACGAGCCGGAGGCCGCCGCATCCGGCGACCAGCCGGACGCGTGAAGGCCGCGGCTCGTGGCCGCATTCCCTGAGCAGGACGCTTCACCCAGCGGCCGCACCGATTCCGGTGCGGCCGCTGGTCGTCGCAGTGGGGTGCCCTTCGTCGCGCTGACCGGCGGGATGGGTTCGGGCAAGTCGACCGCCTGCGCGGCGCTGGAGCGCCTCGGTGCGGCGACGATCTCGACCGATGCCGTCGTGCACGGGCTCTACGGCTCGGCCAAGGTGCGCGATGCCGTCGTCGCGCGCTGGGGCGAGGAGGTCGCGCCCGGTGGGGTCGTCGATCGCGGTGCGATCGCCCGCCATGTCTTCGGCGCACCCGCCGAGCGCGAGTGGCTCGAGGGGCTGTTGTGGCCGCTGGTCGGCGAACGTGTCTGGGCGTTCAAGCTGGAGCAGGAGGCTGCCGACCCGGCGCCGAAGGCCGCGGTGGTGGAGACCCCGCTGCTCTTCGAGGCCGGCATGGACGGCATCTACGACGCGACGATCGCGGTGATCGCCGACGAGGACGTGCGCCGTGAGCGGGCAGCCGCGCGGGGGCACGAGGCCGTCGACGAGCGCGCCGCACGCCAGCTCTCGCAGGACGAGAAGGCGCAACGTGCGACCTTCGTGGTGCGCAACGACGGTACGGAAGCTGACCTCGAGGCCACGCTGTCCTCGGTGCTTGACAAGCTGGGCCCCGTCGCATGAGCACCCGCACCGCCGCCGCCACGCGCCGCAGTTCCCCGGCGCCCAGGGTTGCCGAACGCCGGCGCCGCGCCCAACTGCGCCGCCGTCGTCTGATTGCGATCGCCGCGGCGGTCGGCGTCACGCTTGCCGCCGTCTTCGCGCTGCAGCCGATCTTCCACCACGCGGTGCGCGAGATCGCGCTGCCGCTGCGCCACGAGGACATCATCCGCCAGCAGGCCCGCGACAAGGGCCTGGACCCGGCGCTGATCGCCGGCGTCATCTACGCCGAGTCGCACTTCATCGACGGCCGCACATCGTCGGCGGGCGCCGAGGGGCTGATGCAGCTGACGCCGGCAACGGCGCAGTACATCGCCCACAAGTCCGGCGGGACGGCCTTCCGCGTCTCCGATCTCGGCACCGCCCAGGTCAACATCGCCTACGGCGCGTTCTACCTGCGCTACCTGATGGCGCGCTACGGCTCCGACGTGCCGCTGGTGCTCGCCGCCTACAACGCGGGCGAGGGCAACGTCGACAAGTGGATCGCGCAGGCCCGCGCCAAGGACAAGGCCTTGGACATCAGCGCGATCCCATTCGGCGAGACGCGCAGCTACGTCACCAAGGTGCTCGACGCGCGCCGGCAGTACCGCACGCAGTACCGGTCAGAGCTCGGGCTCTAGGCCCAACGGCGCGAGCGCCTCGGCGACGGCCCGGTCGAGGGACGACCCATGGTCGCTCGGCGACCACGAATCGTCCCTCGACGCGCGTGGGGCGGGTGGCTCAGACGCGACCCGAGGCTGCGCGGCCCATGCGAGCGGCGGAGTCCAGCACGACGGCCCCGAGCAGCACCGCGCCCGTGACCATGAACTTCGTCGCCGACGTGTAGGCCAACAGATCCATGCCGTTGGAGATCGAACCGATCACCAACGCGCCCAGCAGCGCGCTCCAGACGTTGCCGCGGCCGCCGAAGAGCGACGTGCCGGCGATCACGGGGCCGGCAATGGAGTTCAGCAGCAGGTCTGAGCCGCCCGACGACTGGTTGACGGCGAGCAGGCGGGAGGCGGCCATGATGCCGCCGACCGCCGCCATCGACGACGCCAGCGAGAAGACGACGACGCGCACGCGAAAGACGTTGATGCCCGAGCGACGCGCCGCCTCCATGTTGCCGCCGACCGCGTAGATGTGGCGCCCGAACTTCGTGCGCCGCGTCCAGAAATCGAAGGCCGCGACGAAGCCGAGCAGGATCAAGACCGCCACCGGGACGCCGCGGTCCTGGTTGGCGACGTAGACGAACAACAATCCGGCCAGCGCGACCGCGCCGATGCGGATGCCGACCAGCAGCATCGAGGGCGCGTTGAGCCCGGCGGCCACGCGCTTCTGACGGCCGCGCATGTTGCCCACGCCATAGAAGACGATGCAGACGATCGCGATGATCCAGCCGGTCGAGTCGGCCAGGAACTTGCCGGCCAGGTCGGTCAGCAGGCCGGGCTCGAGGTTCACGGTGCCGGTCTCGCCGAGCACCTTGAGCTGGAGGCCCTGCCAGCCCAGCAGTCCGGCGAGCGTGACCACGAACGTCGGTATTCCGAACCTCGTGGAGACGAAGCCCTGGAAGAAGCCGATCGCGGCGCCGACGCCGACGCCGGCGATGATCGCCGGGACGGGCGCCCAGCCGTGCTGGACACTGAGCACCGCGACGATCGCAGAGCAGACGCCGGAGACGGCGCCGACCGACAGGTCGATCTCGCCCAGCAGCAGGACGAGGACGACGCCGACCGAGATCAGCGCGACCGCCGTGATCTGCAGCGACAGGTTGACGATGTTGGTGGAGCTGAGGAACCGGCTCTCCTGGGACTGGAAGATCGCCCAGACGATTGCCAGCAGGAAGAGCACGCGCAGCGACCCGAGGTCGCCCGTGCGTATGCGGTTGAGGAAGTCGCGACCGGAGGTCGGCAGCGACTCCTTCTGCGCCGCGGCCGCGGTCTCGGGCTCGGCCGGCGGAGGGGTGGGGGCTGCGGTGGTGCTCACTGGGTCACCGATCCTTCCGTCTTGTGGCCGTTGTTTCCGGTGAGGCCCGTGATCGCCGCGACCACGTCCTGCTCACTGGCCGAGGCGACGTCGAACTCGCCGCCGTCGGCGCCCAAGCGCATCACGAAGATGCGGTCGCAGACATCGAAGACGTCGCGCAGGTTGTGGGAGATCATGATGACGCCGAGGCCGCGGCCCTTGAGCCGCTTGACCAGCGCCAGCACCTGCGCGGTCTGCGCGACGCCGAGCGCCGCGGTCGGCTCGTCCAAGATCACCATCTTGGGCTCACCGAGCAGCGAGCGGGCGATCGCCACCGACTGGCGTTGACCGCCGGACATAGCCCCGACTTCGCCGCGAACCGACTGGATCGTGGTCACCGAGAGCTCCGCAAGCAGCTCGTTGGCCTTGTTCTCCATGGTGACCTCGTCCAGGAGGCCACCAGCGATGGCCTCCCGTCCGAGGAACAGGTTCTCGACGACGTCGAGGTTGTCGCACAACGCCAGGTCCTGGTAGACCGTCGCGATCCCCAGGCCCGTGGCGTCCTGCGGGGTGGTGACGCTCTTCGCGCCACCGTCCCACAGGTACTCCCCTTCATCAGCGGGGTGGATGCCCGAGATGACTTTGACGAGCGTGGACTTGCCGGCGCCGTTGTCTCCGACGAGGCCAACAACCTCGCCGGGCATGACCCGGAAGTCCACGCCGTTCAGCGCACGTACAGCGCCGAACCTCTTGGTGATCCCCCGCAATTCCAGCAGGGGCGTGGTCTCCGCCATCTCGAGCTCCTCCTCAGGACTGAGTGGTTACTGGATACCCGCGGACTTGCAGGCGGCAGCGTACTGCCCGGCGCAGATCTGAGCGGCCGTCCAGAACTTGTCCTTGATGATCGTGTCGTTGATGTTGTCGACGGTGACCGCGACCGGGTCGAAGATCACCGAGGGCACGTTGCCCGCGCTGCCGTTCGGCGTCTGCACGTTGATCGTGCGTGCGTTCGGCCGCTTGCCCTGCACCAGGTCGACGGCCAGCTGCGCGGCGATCTCGGCCTGCGGCTTGATGGCCTTGTAGACCGTCATGTACTGGTCGCCGGCGACGATGCGCTGGACGCCGGCGAGCTCGGCGTCCTGGCCGGTCGTCGGGATCTTCTGCGGGTCGACGCCGTTGGACTTCATTGCGGCAATGGCGCCGCCGGCGTTGCCGTCGTTGGCCGCGTAGACGCCCACGAAGCCGTTCTTACCCAGCGCCGTGATCGCCTGCTCCATCTCCGACTGCGCCTTGTCTGGCGACCAGTCAGGCGTGTCGTACTCCTTGGCGACCTTGAAGCCGCTGCCGTCGATGACGCTGTGCGCGCCCTCCTTGAACAGCTTGGCGTTGTTGTCGGTCGGGGCGCCGTTGATCATCACCAGCGAGCCGGAGGTCTTGCCGTCCTTCTTGAGCTTGTCGATCAAGCTCGTCGCCTGCAACTTGCCGACCTTGGCGTTGTCGTAGGAGATGTAGTAGGCGACCTTGGAGTTGCTGATCAGCCGGTCATACGAGATGACCGGGACCTTGGACTGCGCCGCGCGCGTCACGATGGCCGCGGCCGAAGCTGCGTCCACCGGGTCGAGCACGAGGACCTTGGCGCCCTGCGTCAGCGCAGCCTCAGCCTGCTGCTGCTGCTTGGACGCGTCCTGGTCGGCGTTGGAGTAGATCTCCTGGCAGTCCGGGCAGATCTCCTTCAACTTGCGCTCGAAGTTCGGACGGTCCTGTGACTCGTAACGGGCCGTCTTGGACTCGGGCAGGAGCAGCGCGATCTTGCCGCTCTTGGCGCCACTGCTGGCGCTCGTGCTCGAACCGGTGTTCGAGCTGTTGTCGTTGTTGTCGCTGCCGCAGGCGGCGACACCGAATGTGAGGGCTGCGGCTGCGATGACCGAAACCCATTTCGTACTACGCATGGAAAGCACGCTCCTCCTCGAGGTGCAGGGGACAGGGACTAGGGAAAGTTCGGTTCACGCCTGGACCTCGGCGAGGTGGTCGACGGGCGTGGAGAAGGTCTCTGCGTCCTGGAGGACGAGCGCGAGCGCGCCGAGCACCTGGGCGCGGTCGCCGAGCGGGCCGTGGTGGACTTCGACGTCGTCGCCGGCGCTGGAGATCGCGTGGCGCTGGCACTCCTGGCGCAGCGGGTCGAGCAGGACGTCGCCGCAGGCCGCCATCTCGCCGCCGACGACGATGCGGCTCGGGTTCAGCAGGTTGACCAGGTTGGCGACGGCGCGGCCGATGTGGCGGCCGGCGTCGGCGACGACACGGGTCGCGGCGGGGTGGCCGTCGAGCGTGAGCGCGACGACGCGGCCGAGCGTGAGGTCGGTGCCGAGCGTGGGGCGCAGCAGCTCCACGGTGGCGGCACCGCTGGCCAGCGTCTCCAGGCAGCCGCGGTTGGCGCAGCGGCAGACTGGGCCGTGCTCGTCGATGATCGTGTGCCCGATCTCGCCGGCGGTGCCGCCGGCGCCGACGTAGAGGCGGCCGCCGAGGACCAGCCCGGCGCCGATGCCCGTCGCGAGCTTGAGGTAGATCATGTCCGCGACGCCGTCACCGGCGCCCCAGACGTGCTCGGCGAGCGCGCCGAGGTTGGCGTCGTTGTCGACGCGGACCGGCAGGCTGAGGCGGTCGCTCATCGCGTGCGCGGCTGCGACGCCGACCCAGCCGGGGAGGATGGAGGTCGAGCCGACGGTGCCGGTGTCGGCGTGCACCGGGCCCGGGAGGCCCATGCCGACGCCCAGCACGCAGCTGCGATCGACGCCCGCCTGCGCGAGGGCGGCCTCGACGAGCGCGCCTGCGGCTTCGAGGCCCTGCTCGGCGCGATGGTCGCTCGGCAGTTCCTGGCGCATCTCCGACAGGACGGTATGGCCGAGGTCCGCCACAGCCACCGTGACGTGGCTCTTGCCGAAGTCGACGCCCACCGCTGCGCCCGCGCGGCGGTCGAGAGAGACCAGGACCGGCGGCCGGCCGCCCTGCGCGCCGGGGGCCGAGGAGTGGTCCACGCGCTCGGCGACGAGGCCGTCGCGGACGAGGTCGCCGATCAACGAGGAGACGGTCGTCCGCGACAGGCCGGTACGCCGGGCAAGCTCGGCGCGACTGGTGATCCCTGCGACGCGGAGTGCGCTGAGCACTCTCCTTCGGTTTCGCTCGCGCAGGGACTCGAGCGATCCGGAGCCCTCATGACCCATCTCAAGTTCGACCTTCTCACGCACGGGAAAGGTTTGTCAAGAGACAGTGCGAACTGGCGCGGGGCCGTGCGTCGCTTTGTCCACCACGCGACAGAACCACCCGCCGACCGGGTGGATGTGGGGGAGGTTGCTCACCTGCCGTCGTCGACGGAGATCTGGTCAGCAGCCGGACTCGTGGACGTCCGTACGACTGGGCTACACCCGCGGCGTCCTGCTGCCGACTTTCAGGGAGTGATGCCCGGCATCTCCCGCCGCCGAAACCTCTCGGCACCACCAAGCGCCCGCGATGAGGCCGGTTTCGCGCTGATCGAGGTCATGGTCAGCGCCGTGCTGCTCATCGTGCTGTCGCTGTCGACGCTGTCGGTCATCGACCGCGCGCACTCGACCTCTTCGAACAACCGCTCGCGCGACGTGGCGGCGCAGATCGCCCAGTCCGAGCAGGACGTGCTCCGCCAGATGCCGATCTCGTCGCTGGCGGGCGGGTACCACACCGTCAACGTCCCCAGGGTGGTCGGCAACATCACCTACAGCGTGAGCTCCGACGCCGACTGGGTCACCGACAGCGGCGGCGCCGTGACCTGCTCGACCACCGGGCGCGTCGCCTACCTGTCGAGCACGACCACCGTCACGTGGCCGGGCATGGGCACGGTCAAGCCGGTGACGGTCGACGCGATCGTCGATCCCGGCGTCGCGGCCTTGGGCGCCAACAAGGGCGCGCTGACCGTCCTGCTCAGCGGGGCCGACGGCACCGGCACCGAGGGCATCACCGTGACCGCCGACGGCATCTCCTCGGTGACCGACGAGAACGGCTGCGCCGTCATCGCCAACCTGGACGCCGGACCGCAGACGCTGACCTACAACACGGGCGGCTACGTCGACAAGGACGCCAAGCAGTCCGTCAGCAAGCCAGTCACCGTCGGCGCCGGAACGATCGCGCAGGCCACCGGCTTCTACGACTCGGCGGGGCAGATCAACGCCACGATCGTCGATGACTCCACGCCGGCGCAGCCGGCCAAGTGGGTGGGATCCGTCGCGTTCGATCACGCGCAGCGCTCCACCCCCACGCTCTTCACGGCGACGATCGATGGCACACAGTCGAATGCGTCGACCGCCGTGTTCCCGTTCGCCTCGTCTTACAAGGCGTTCGTCGGTAACTGCACGGGCAACGACCCCTCGAACACCCTATATACCAACGCGGGCGCCGCCCCGGGAGCGCAGGTGAACCCGGGCCAGACGAAGTCGGTGACCGTGACGATGCGGAAGGTGACGTTGAACGTTGGGAACGGGACGGACGCTGCCGCTACGAAAGTTCTGGTCACGCCTGAGACCACCGCACCTTCCATGTCTCCGGCGGCGCCCGCGGTTGGGTGCACCGGGACCTACACGGTCAACAATCCCGCGCTCGATGGCACCGGCAACATCAAGTTCCCGCTCCCCTACGGGGTGTGGCGTGTGTGTGGCTCCAAGTTGATGTCCAACGGCCAATATCAGCAGAAGTCGTCCACTGCCTGGGGGACATCAGGCAGCGCCGCACCGTTTGTCGTGACCACGCCGACCACCACCGGTGCGTACGCGCCAGACACCTCGGTGACTTTCACCGCCTTCTCAGGCAACGGCAACAAGGGCGCCCTGCCCCCGGTCACATGCTGATGTCCACCCGCCGCCTCCGCAACGACCAGTCCGGCTTCAGCCTCGTCGAGCTGCTGATGGCGATGGCCCTTGGGTCGATCGTCCTCACCGCGCTCATGACGGTCTTTCTCGGCGGGATCAAAGGCACGGTGCAGATCAGCGATCGCGTGGACGCGCTGCAGCGCGGGCGCATCACGATCGACCGGATCACCACGCTGCTGGACTCGCAGACCTGCCTGCTGAGCGACAGCGGCGTCGGTCAGTCGCCGATCCTCGACGGCCAGGACAGCCAGGTGTCGTTCTACGCGTCGCTCGGCGTGGTCGACAGCGACCCGACGATCTACCGCCTGCGCTATGACGCGGCGAGCAAGGGCTTCTACGAGGACCGCTTCCTCCCGGTCCGCAACGCTTCCGGCGTCCTCGGCTACCCCAGCTATCCGGCGAGCCCCGACTCCAGCCGCATCATCGGGACGAACATCCTCCCGGTCGCGGCGGGGACGCCCATCTTCAGCTACTGGCGGTTCATCACCACCAACGGGCCGACGCTGGGCATGGTCGATCCGACGGCGCTCACCACGCCGCTGTCGGGCGCATCAGAGCTCGCTGCGGTGCGCGTCACGATCTCGTTCGTCACCCAGCCGGAGCACACCAACGGCTCCACCGCCGATCTGCGCGCGACGTCGGTGGTCAACGGCGTCGCCACCGTGGGCAGCGCCAATGCCGGCGAGCCTTCTAAGGGAGTCAACTGCTGATGTGGATCCTGGAACGCGTGCGACGGATGAAGCGGCTGGCCGGACGCCAGGACGGCTTCACGATGCTCAACGTCATGTTCGCGATGATGGCGCTCGGTACCTTCAGCGTCTCGGCGTGGGCGCTGTCGACCGGCGACATTCCGCTGGCGCGCGCCGATCAGGATCACAAGCGCGCCTACGAGGCCGCCCAGGCGGGCCTGCAGTGGTACTCCTACGAGCTGGACCGCGACTCCGCCTACTGGACCAAGTGCGACACCGCCCAGATCAGCCCCGGCGTGCCGGCGCCCGTCAACATCGAGGGCGCCAACCCGCGCAAGTGGGCGAACCTGCCCGGCGGCTCGAAGTACACGCTCGAGATCATGAAGAAGCGCGACACGAGCGGGAACCCGACGACGGCCTGCTCGACCGCGAACGCCGTCGGCACGGCGCTGCAGAACAACACGCTGCGCATCCGATCGACCGGCAAGGCCAACGGCATGACGCGCAGCATCGTCGCGACCTTCAAGCGCCGCAGCTTCATGGACTTCGTGTACTTCACCAACAGCGAGGCGCAGGATCCGATCGTCGGCGGCGGCACCGACGCCGTCTGCAGCTCCCAGCGCACCGCGCGCGGGAACAACTGCACCGAGATCACCTTCGTCGGCCCTGACGTCGTCAAGGGGCCGCTGCACACCAACGACAGCAGCGTCCTGACCGCCGGCGGCACGATCCAGTTCGGGCGTGACGGCCAGAACGACGCCTTCGAGGTCAACGGGCCCTCACCCGGCTACGTCGGCAGCGGCTCGCCGGTGTTCAAAGGCCCGCAGGTCTTCACGGCGGGCCAGATGGACCCGCCGCCCGGCAACGGTGCGCTCAAGGCGCTCGCGACCGGCTGGACCTTCACCGGCGACACCTGCCTGGTGTTCAAGAGCAACCAGACGGTCGACGTCTACCAGAATCAGAACTGGGCCGCGACCGGCCGCGTCACCTGCAACACGAGCAGCGGCGGCACGCTGACCAACAAGCCGCTCACCGGCGCCGGCGCGCCGCCCAACGGCGTCATCTACGTGCAGACCGACCCCGCCGTCGTGCCCAGCAACTGCGGCTACGACAAGTACCAGCGCTATCTCAACGACAAGGCCTGCGGTGACGTGGCCGTCTCGGGGACCTACGCCAACAGCGTCACGGTCGGCTCCGAGAACGACATCGTCGTCAACGCCGACGTCAAGCAGGCCGCCGGCAGCGACTCGATGCTGGGGCTGGTGGCGACCGGGTTCGTCCGCGTCTACCACCCGATCGCGGGCATCGGGTCCAGCGACTGTGGCAGCACCAACGACACGCCTGCCGGCTTCGCGGCGATCCAGCAGATCGACGCGGCGATCCTCTCGCTGGCCCACTCGTTCATGGTGGACAACTACATGTGCGCCAACTCCGAGGGCACGTTGACCGTCAACGGCGCGATCGCGCAGTCCTACCGCGGCGTCGTCGGCACCGGCAACGGCTCCACCGGCTACATCAAGAACTACAACTACGACGATCGCCTCAAGGTCCGCGAGCCGCCGAACTTCCTCGATCCGATCAAGACCAGCTGGCGGATCGTGCGCCAGGTCGAGCAGAAGCCTCCGACGACGACGCCCTAGGCGGGCGCCGGCTGAGCCTGCAGCACGGCCTCGAGCAGCCCCGGAAAACGGGCCTCGAGGTCGTCGCGTCGCAGCGAGACGTGGCGGTTGGTTCCTTCGATGCGGGTGCTCGTCACGCCCGCCTCGCGCAGGGTCTTGAGGTGGTGCGAGCGGGTGGACTTGCTGATCCCGAGCTCCATCGAGCCGCAGACCTGCTCGCCCTGGGCGGCCAGCTCGCGGACGATCTTCAGCCGCACAGGATCGCCGAGCGCCTGCAGGACGGAGGTGAGGTCGAGATCCTCGGTGTCGGGCTGGAACGGCTCCACGACCACAGGGTAGCGGATCGTTCGACATGCATCGAACAAGCTGCTACTTTGGTTCGACCTCCGTCGAACAAGGATGCTCCCCATGCCCCGGTTCCTTCCCTCCTTGCTGGCCGTCCTCTGCTGGGGCGGCATGTTCCCGATCGCCGACGCCGCGATGGACCACGTCGATGCCGCCCACATCACGTCGATCCGCTACGGCGTCGCGTCGCTCGTCTTCCTCGCGCTGCTGGCGGCCTTCGAGGGTCGCACGGCGCTGCGCTACGACGGCCGCTTCGGCCGCGCGCTGCTCTTCGGAACGCTCGGCTTCGCAGGCTTCAACCTGCTCTCCTACGCGGGGCTGCGGCACACCACGCCGCAGCACGCGTCGCTGATCGCGGCGACGCTGCCGGTGCTCACGGTCCTCACGCGCTGGCGCCTGACGGGCGAGCGGCCGTCGTCGCGGCTGCTGGCGTTCATCGGGGCGGCGTTCGCCGGGGTCGCGCTGGTGGTGGTCGGCGACGACCCGGCCGCTGCGGCCAAGGGCGGCGTCGGCGACCTGCTGGTGCTGGCCGGCGCCCTCTGCTGGGTGCGCTACACGCTGAGCGCCGCGAGTGAGTTCGGCGACTGGTCGCCGCTGCGCTTCACGGCGTTGAGCGCTGCGGCGGGCACGCTTTCGATCCTCTCGATCACCGCCGTCGGCGACATCAGCGGCCTGCTCTCGCCGCCGAACCTCGGGGAGGTGGGCGCCGCCGGGTGGGGCATCGCCTATGTGATCGTCTTCGGCGCCGTCGTCGCCGTCCTCGGCTGGAACGCGGGTGTCAAGCGGCTCGGCGCGGCCAACGCCGCGTTGTTCATGAACCTGGTCCCGGTGACGACGTTCACGATCCAGGCCGTGCGCGGGGCAACGCCCGGAGCGGTCGAGCTGCTCGGCGCGGCCGTGACGCTGGCCGCCCTGGTCGCCGCGAACGCGACGCTGCGCGCGCCGGCACCGGCGCCTGCGGTGAGCGAGGACGCGGAGCTGGAGGCGGTGCGCGCTGGAGTGGCCGTGCGCGTCGCGGCCTGAGCGCCGCGCTAGCGAGCCGGCGACACGGTCGCCGGCTCGCCGTCGCCGCGCTCGTCGTCGTTACCCACGCGTGAGTGCAGGCGGCCGTAGAAGGCGTATATCAACAGGCCGATCGCCAGCCAGATCCCGAAGCGCCACCACGTCGTGTCCTGCAGCTTGGTCATCAGGTAGATGCACAGTCCCGCGCCGATCAGCGGGAACAGCGGGACGAGCGGGACCCGGAACGGGCGCTCCATGTCCGGCTCGATCCGGCGCAGCACGATGACGCCGATGTTGACCAGCAGGAACGCGAAGAGCGTGCCGATGTTGACGAGCTCGGCGAGCTCGCTGAGCGGGATCAGCGCGGCCATGATCGCGATCAGGACGCCGAAGCCGACGATGATGCGCACCGGCACCTTGCTCTTCGACAGCTTGCTGAGCCAGCCGCCGCCTGGCACGAGACCGTCGCGGCACATCGAGAAGAAGATCCGCGTCTGGCCGTAGAAGATCGTCAGCACGACGCTGGTGATCGCGATCAGCGCGCCGAAGGACATGATGTCGCCGGCCCAGCTGCCGAGCCCGGCGCCGCTGCGGATCGCCTCGGTCAGCGGCGCGTCGGCGCCGGCCAGCTTGTCGGCCGGCACGAGGCCGATCGCCGCGATGGCGACCAGGATGTACACCACGGTCACGATCACCAGCGAGCCGATGATGCCGATCGGGAGGTCACGTTGCGGGTTCTCCGCCTCCTCGCCGGTGGTAGAGACCGCGTCGAAGCCGATGTAGGCGAAGAAGATCAGCGCGGCGGCGTCGACCGTGCCGTTGGTGCCGTGCGGGGCGAAGTCGTCGAAGTGGCTGCCGGTGAAGTGCGTGACGCCGACGACGACGAAGAACACCAGGATCAGCAGCTTGGTGAGGACGAGCACCGTGTTGGCCCGTGCGCTCTCGCGCACGCCCGCCATCAACAGGAACATGACCGCGATGACCAGGCCCGCGGCGAACAGGTTGACTGTGCCGCCGTCGCCGGGCGGCGCGGTGATCGAGGTCGGCAGCGGGATGCTGAAGAGCGAGTCGAGCAGGTCCTTCAGGTAGCCGCCCCAGCCGACCGCGATCGTCGAGACCGAGAACCCGTACTCGATGATCAAGTCCCAACCGATGATCCAGGCGACCAGCTCGCCGAGCGTCGCGTAGCTGTAGGTATAGGCCGATCCGGAGACCGGGATCGCGGCCGCCAGCTCCGAGTAGGAGAGCGCGCTGAAGATGCACGTGATGCCGGCCAGCGCGAAGCTCAGGACGATCGCTGGGCCCGAGTCGCCGATCGCCTCGCCGATGATCACGAAGATGCCCGTGCCGATCGTCCCGCCGATGCCCAGGGCCATCAGGTCGAGCGCGCCGACGGCGCGGCGCAGGCTGGACTGCTCGTCGTCGTCGGCTTTCAAGTGCTTGCCACGCTTGCGCGCGAAGATGCCGCCGAACGCGCCACCTCCGTGTGCGGGTGGTGCGTATCCGCCGCCGCGCCCTGCCGCCGTAGCCATGGGAGCAGGTGTTTCCGGGTCGTCGGAGCGTCAAACCGGACGCTGCGAGCCGGTCCGTGCGGGCGGCTAACCTCAGGGTATGCCGCCCTTCCGCCTCGATGCCGCCTACAGCCCGATGGCCGATCAGCCCAAGGCCATCGACGGCATCGTCGAGGCACTTGGCAACGGCGTCCCGATGACCACGCTGCTGGGCGCGACCGGCACCGGCAAGACCATGACGATGGCCTCGGTGATCGAGCGCGTGCAGCGCCCGACGCTGGTCATGGCCCACAACAAGACGCTCGCAGCGCAGCTCTGCAACGAGTTCCGCAGCTACTTCCCCGACAACGCGGTCGAGTACTTCGTCTCCTACTACGACTACTACCAGCCCGAAGCCTACGTCCCGAGCAAGGACCTGTACATCGAGAAGGACTCGGCGATCAACGAGGAGATCGACCGGCTGCGCCACGCGGCGACGGCCGCGCTCTTCGGCCGTCGCGACGTGATCATCGTCGCCTCGGTGTCGGCGATCTTCGGCCTCGGCTCGCCGGAGACCTACAACGACAACTTGGTCCTCCTCAAGAAGGGCGAGGAGGTCGACCGCGACCTGCTGCTACGCAAGCTGGTGACGATCCAGTACAACCGCAACGACCAGGCGCTGGGGCGCGGCACGTTCCGGGTCCGCGGGGAGGCGCTGGAGGTCTTCCCGGCCTACAGCGAGCGCACGGCCTATCGCGCGACGTTCTTCGGCGACGAGGTCGAGTCGCTGCAGGAGTTCGACCCGCTGACCGGCGAGCTCGTCCACGGCGACATGGAGCACGTCGGCATCTGGCCCGCATCGCACTACAACGTGCGCGAGGGCACGGTCGAGAAGGCGGTCGAGGAGATCGGGCGCGAGCTCAACGCGCGCTGCATCGAGCTGGAGTCCGAGGGCAAGCTGCTGGAGTCACATCGCCTGCGCCAGCGCACGCAGTACGACATGGAGATGCTGCGGGAGATGGGCTTCTGCAACGGCATCGAGAACTACTCGCGGATCCTCGACGGCCGGATGCCCGGCGACCGGCCGTACTGCCTGCTGGACTATTACCCCGAGGACTTCGTCCTGATGATCGACGAGTCCCACCAGACCGTGCCGCAGATCGGTGGCATGTACGAGGGCGACCGCTCACGCAAGCAGACGCTGATCGACTACGGCTTCCGGCTGCCGAGCGCGCTGGACAACCGGCCACAGACCTTCGACGAGTTCCTGTCGATCACGCCGCAGATGCTGTTCGTCAGCGCCACGCCGGGCAACTACGAGCGCGCGCACTCGGGCGCGACGGTCGAGCAGATCGTGCGCCCCACGGGCATCATCGACCCCGAGGTCGACGTGCGCGCGACGCGCAACCAGATCGACGACCTCATGAACGAGGTTCGCGAGCGGGTCGACAAGAACGAGCGCATCCTGGTCACCACGCTCACCAAGAAGATGAGCGAGGACCTCACCGACTACCTGCTCGAGATGGGGTTCAAGGTTCGCTACCTGCACTCCGAGGTCGACACGCTGGAGCGCATCCAGATCATCCGCGACCTGCGCCTGGGCGAGTACGACGTCCTGGTTGGCGTCAACCTGCTGCGCGAGGGGCTCGACCTGCCCGAGGTCTCGCTCGTGGCGATCCTCGACGCCGACAAGGAAGGGTTCCTGCGCGGTGAGACGTCGCTGATCCAGACGATCGGCCGCGCGGCGCGAAACGTCGATGGCAAGGTCATCATGTACGCCGACAAGGAGACCGCGGCGATGAAGGCCGCGCTGTCGGAGACCGACCGCCGCCGCGCGATCCAGGTCAAGTACAACGAGGATCACGGCATCACCGCGGCCTCGATCGTCAAGGGCATCAGCGACATGTCGGAGTTCCTGCAGGGCGAGAGTAAGACGCCGCGCGGCAAGCGCCGCTCCGACCGCAAGAAGGTCAAGACCGAGGCGATGACGTCGACCGAGCTCGACCGGACGATCATCGAGTTGGAGAAGGAGATGCTCGAGGCCGCCGAGGATCTGCGCTTCGAGTACGCGGCGCGGCTGCGCGACGAGATCCGGGAGCTGCGGCGCGACCTGCGGCAGCTGACCGACATGGAGGCGCCGGCGTAGGGGTGCTCGCCGAGGCGTTGTTGGAGTGGTACGGCCGCGAGGCACGGGATCTGCCGTGGCGGCGCACGCAGGATCCGTACGCGATCCTCGTCTCCGAGGTCATGTTGCAGCAGACGCAGGTCGCACGGGTCGTTCCGCGCTATCTCGCCTGGCTGGAGCGCTGGCCGACGCCGGAGGCGCTGGCGGCCGCGCCGGTCGCCGATGTCCTGGCCGAGTGGGTCGGGCTCGGCTACAACCGGCGCGCGCTGCGGCTGCGGGAGGCGTGCGCCGCGGTCGCCGACGGCGGCTGGCCTGAGGATCTGCGGACGCTGCCGGGCATCGGGCCCTACACCGCGGCGGCGGTCGGCGCGTTCGCGTTCGGGCGCGACGAGCTGCCGGTCGACACGAACGTCCGGCGTGTGTTGAAGCGCACCGGGTTCGCTCCCGCAGACACCCCGCCAGAGCTGGGCCAGGCGCTGATGGAGCTCGGGGCCATGGTGTGTCGCGCGCGCGAGGCGGCCTGCGGGGTCTGTCCGGTCGCGGCGTCCTGCGCGTCGGCGGGGACGGTGGTCTTTGCACCCCGGGGCCGCGCTGGCGACGGGGTGGTGCGCGAGCGCTTCGAAGATTCGAACCGCTGGGTCCGCGGGCGGATCGTCGAGGCGCTGGCGGCGGGCACCGAGCTTCCGGAAGGGATCGAGTTGGAGCGGTTGGAGCGAGCGATCGAGGGGCTCGTGCGCGACGGGTTGGTGCGGCGTGGCGCGGATGGGCTCAGCCTTCCGGCATAGATCGCGAGAGCATCCCGCCCTCGTGGGTCGGACCGACAGGTGGATCCTCTAGGGTTCGCCCCATGGCCCTGGATCGTCAAAGCATCGAGAAGCGCGACTTCCCCATCGGCCGGCGAGGCTACGAACCCGAGGCGGTCGACGCGCACCTTGCGCGCATCGCTGAGGAAGTCGAAGAGCTGCGGCGCCGGTCCGGTGGCGCAGCGGCGTCCGGTGGCGCTTCGTCGAGCCCCGCCTCCCTCGCGCAGGCCGCCTCCGAGCAGGTCCGCTCGATCGTCGAGGCCGCGGAGTCCAGCGCGGCGGCGATCGAGCGTGGCGCACAGGACGAGGCGCTGCGCATCCGCGACGAGGCCGAGTCCGACGCCCGCCAGACGCGCGACGAGGCCGTCGCCCAGAGCCAGGAGCAGGTCGGCAACGTCCGCTCCGTGACGACGCAGATGCTGCAGCGCGTCGACGCGATGGAGTCCGAGCTGGCCGGCCTGGTCGAGAGCCTGCGCACCGGTGCCAACCGCCTGACCGCCGACATGTCGCTGCTGGAAGGCGGCATGGGCGACCTCTATGACGCCGCTGGTCGTGGCGAGGTCGCCGCACCGACATCGGCCGCCCCGACGCCGCCGCGCTCCGCCGCGTCCGTGCCGCCGCCGGCTGCCGCCGAGACAGCCGACGATGCCGACGGCGACGGGCCGTTCGTCGCCGATGAGCCGGAAGCCGCTGAGGAGCTCTTCGTCGAGGAGACGGTGGTCGTCGAGGTGGCGGCGCCCGAGGCTGAGGCCGCGTCGGGCGAGGGCGACACCGAGGGCGCGCGCCTGGTCGCGCTCAACATGGCGCTCAACGGGACCTCCCGCGAGGAGACGGACCGCTACCTCGCCGAGAACTTCGATCTTGCCGACCGCGGCGGGCTGCTCGACGAGGTTTACGCGACGGTCGAGCCCTGATCGAGGGCGGCGCCCTCGATGGGACCGTCGTGGCCGCGTCGGTCGAGCCCTGAGGCTCGCCCGCAACTCCACGGGACCTCCGGAGTTCGGGGGCTGATGCTCCGTCTCTGCCTGTGCCTGCTGGTGGCGGGCGCGATCTTGTTCGCGCCCGCGATTGCCCCGGCCGCTGAGTCTGCTGTGCCGAAGGGCTTCTTCGGCGTCATGGTCAACGGGCCGCTCGACGATCCGGCGGTCGATCTCGATGCGCAGGCGGCGCAGATGAAGGCCTCCGGCGTCCAGTCCTGGCGCGTGGAGCTGTCGTGGGATCTGGTCGAGCCGGCGCCCGGGCAGTTCGCGTGGGCGGCGACCGACCGCAAGGTGCTGGCCGCAGCGCGGCAGGGGATCGATGTCCTGGGCCTGGCACTGCGCGCCCCGGCGTGGGCCAACGGCGGCAGCACGAACCCGTTTACGCCGCCGAAGCGGCCGTCGGACTTTGCGGCGTATCTGCGAGCGCTCATCGCTCGCTACGGGCCGCGCGGCTCGCTCTGGACCGAGCACCCCGAGGTTCCGCGCCACGCCGTGCGCGCGTGGGAGATCTGGAACGAGCCCAACCTGAAGGACTACTTCACCGCGCAGCCGTTCGCCAAGCCGTATGCGGCGCTGCTGCGAGCGGCCTACCCGGCGGTCCACGGCGCCGACCCGGGGGCGACGGTCCTGATGGCGTCGATGGCCAACTACTCGTGGCGCGACCTCGCCAAGCTGCTGTCGGTCGGCGGGCCACGGTTGCGCTTCGACGCCGCCGGCGCGCATCCGTTCTCGGGCCGGCCGTCCAACGCGGTCAAGATCGTGCGGCTCAACCGCGAGGCGCTCGATCGCCGCGGTTACGCCAAGGTGCCGCTCTGGCTCACGGAGCTGACGTGGTCCTCGGCCAAGGGCAAGAAGGTGCCGCTGACGCAGAACTGGGAGACGACCGAGGCCGGGCAGGCGTCGCGGCTGCGCGAGGTCTACCGGCTGCTGCTGGCGCAGCGGCGATCGCTGAAGCTGGCGCGGGTCTTCTGGTACACGTGGGCCACGCTCGACAACGGCTCGCCGAACTCGTTCGACTATTCCGGCCTGCTGCAGTACCGCCCGGACGGGACGTTCCGCGCGAAGCCCGCGCTGGGCGCGTTCCGGGCCGTTGCGCGGGCCGCCGAAGCGCGCTGAGCAGCGCTTTTTCGCGGCCGCGTCCGAGCGCGAAGAGAACGTCTGTTCGCCTGGCTACACTGCTGCGGACCGTGCCGCCGAAGAACGCCATCGTCGTCTCCGGCGCCCGTGAGCACAACCTCAAGGGCGTCGATGTCACCCTGCCTCGCGATGCCCTGACGGTCATCACGGGCCTGTCGGGATCGGGCAAGTCGTCGCTCGCCTTCGACACGATCTATGCCGAGGGTCAGCGCCGCTATGTCGAGTCGCTCTCGGCCTACGCGCGCCAGTTCCTGGGGCAGATGGACAAGCCCGACGTCGACTCGATCGAGGGCTTGTCACCGGCGATCTCGATCGACCAGAAGACGACGTCGCGCAACCCGCGGTCGACCGTCGGCACGGTCACCGAGATCTATGACTACCTCCGCCTGCTGTGGGCGCGCATCGGCCATCCGCACTGCCACATCTGCGGCAAGCCGGTCCAGGGCCAGTCGGCCGAGCAGATCATCGACCAGGTGCTGGAGCTGCCGGAGGGCGAGCGCTTCATGGTGCTCGCGCCGGTCGTGCGTGGCCGTAAGGGCGAGTACGGCAAGGCCTTGAAGAACCTGCTGGCCGAGGGCTTCCAGCGCGCCAAGGTCGACGGTGAGCTGCGCGGGCTGGACGAGGAGATCGTCCTGGACAAGAAGTTCAAGCACGACATCTCGGTCGTGGTCGACCGGCTGGTCATGCGCGAGGGGATTCGCAAGCGGCTGGCGGACTCGATCGAGACGGCGGTGGCGCTGGCCGACGGGATGGTCGAGATCGAGATCGTGCCGCGCGAAGGCGCGAGCTCGGCCCAGGCGGGCGGGTCCGGGTCTGTGACGCTCTACAGCGAGAAGTTCGCGTGCATCGATCACGGGCCGGTCATTCCGGAGCTGGAGCCGCGGATCTTCTCCTTCAACTCGCCCCACGGCGCCTGCGAGCGCTGCACGGGCCTGGGGTCGCAGATGGAGATCGACGCGATCATGGTCGTGCCGGACCCGTCGCTGTCGCTGGGGGAGGGCGCGATCGCGCCGTGGGCCAACAGCGCGTCCAACTACTACGAGCAGATCACCGAGGCGATCGCCGAGAAGTACGGCGTCGACATGGAGACGCCGTGGGGTCAGCTCTCGGCCGAGCATCAGGATCTCTTCCTCACCGGCACCAACGGCGACCGCGTCGAGGTCTCCTACCGCAACCGCTATGGGCGGCGGCGGTCGTACTCCACGCGCTTTGAGGGGATCATCTCCAACCTCGAGCGGCGCTACCGCGAGACCGACTCCGAGGGCGTGCGGGAGAAGATCGAGGAGTACATGTCGCTCGTGCCGTGCCCGGTGTGCAAGGGCGCACGCCTGCGGCCGGAGTCGCGGGCCGTGCTGGTCGGCGGCCTGGCGATCCACGAGTTCTGCGCCATGTCGGTCCGGCGCGCGGTGGTCTGGCTGGACGAGGTCGAGCTGACCGAGACCGAGCGCCACATCGCGCGGCTGATCTTCCGCGAGATCCAGGAGCGCTTGCAGTTCCTGGAGAACGTGGGCATCGGGTACCTGTCGATGGAGCGCGCGGCGGCGACGCTGAGCGGCGGCGAGGCGCAGCGGATCCGGCTGGCGACGCAGATCGGCTCGGCGCTGGTGGGCGTGTTGTACGTGTTGGACGAGCCGTCGATCGGCCTGCATCAGCGAGACAACACCAAGTTGATCGGGACGCTCGAGCGGTTGCGCGATCTGGGCAACACGGTGCTGGTCGTCGAGCACGACGAGCAGACGATGCACGCGGCCGATCACCTGATCGACATCGGGCCGGGCGCCGGCGAGCACGGCGGCAGGATCGTCGCCCAGGGGACGGCCAAGCAGGTCATGAAGGTCAAGTCGTCGCTGACGGGGCAGTTCCTGGCGGGCACGCGCACGATCGAGGTGCCGGCCAAGCGGCGTGTTCCGAGCGGCTACATCGAGATCCGCGGCGCGTCGCAGCACAACCTGAAGAAGGTCGACGTCAAGGTGCCGCTCGGCGTCATGACGGTGGTGACGGGCGTCTCGGGCTCGGGCAAGTCGACGCTGGTCAACGAGGTGCTGTTCAAGGCGGTGGCCAACAAACTGCACCGCGCCCGGACGCGCCCGGGCGCGCACACGGCGGTTCTGGGGCTGGACGCGGTCGACAAGATCATCCAGATCGACCAATCGCCGATCGGCCGCACGCCGCGCTCGAACCCGGCCACGTACACGGGCCTGTTCGACGTCATCCGGGACCTGTTCAGCAAGACGCCCGAGGCCAAGGTGCGCGGCTACAAGCCGGGCCGGTTCTCGTTCAACGTCAAGGGCGGGCGCTGCGAGGTCTGTCGCGGCGACGGGCAGATCAAGATCGAGATGCACTTCCTGCCCGACGTCTACGTGCCGTGCGAGCAGTGCCACGGCAAGCGCTACAACCGCGAGACGCTCGAGGTCCGCTTCAAGGGCAAGACGATCGCCGACGTGCTCGACATGCCGGTGGCGGAGAGCGTCGAGTTCTTCCAGCACATCCCGAAGATCCACCGGCGGCTGGAGACGCTGCGCGACGTGGGTCTCGGCTACATCCGGCTGGGCCAGCCGGCCACGACGCTCTCGGGGGGCGAGGCGCAGCGAGTGAAGCTGGCGACCGAGCTCTCGAAGATCGCCACGGGGCGCACGTTGTACATCTTGGACGAGCCGACGACGGGCCTGCACTTCGCCGATGTCCAGCGGTTGTTGGAGGTGTTGCATCGGCTCGTGGACGCCGGCAACTCGATCGTGGTCATCGAGCACAACCTCGACGTCATCAAGACGGCAGACCGCCTCATCGACATGGGCCCGGAAGGCGGTGAGGAGGGCGGTCAGGTCGTCGCGATCGGCACGCCCGAGGAGGTCGCCGGCACTCCGGGCTCGCACACCGGTGAGTTCCTCGCGGAGTTGGTGACGCCAAAGGCGTCCAAGGCGCCGAAGAAGCCGCGTGGGGCGGCTGCGGCGGCGCGCAAGCCGCGGGCCAAGAAGGTCCCGGCGACGGCCTGAGGTATCTCGCGTCGCCGTCGCCGCGGCGTCGAGGGACGACTTGTGGTCGCTCTAGACCCACTGTTCGTCCCTCGATGCGTTGGCGCTGGTCAGCCGCCGAAGCGGGCGCGGAGTGCGAGGACGTTGGCGACGTAGCGGCGGGTCTCGGGGAGCATGCCGATGCGGCGGACCGAGCCGAGGCCCTGGTAGTAGGCGGCGACGGCCGTGGTCGGGTCGCCGCCGGTGTCGCGCAGCAGGCGGGCGAGCAGGACGGAGCCGGCGCGGACGTTGTCGGCGGGGGAGGCGGGGTCGAGGCGGCCGGCGCCGAGCTCGTTCTGGACGTAGCTCCAGGTGCTCGGCATCACCTGCATGATCCCGCGGGCGTTGGCGACGCTGACCATGGCGTTGTTGAAGCCGCTCTCCTGCCAGGCGATGGCGGAGGCCAGCGAGGCGGGCGCGCCGTTGGCGGCGGCGATGGAGCCGATCTCCGCAGCGTTGAGGCGGCCGGGGGAGCCGGTGGCCGCGCCGGTGGCGGGCACGTTGGCTGCGGCAGTGGCGGGCCCGATGGCGGTGGCGGGGCCCGCAGCTGGGATCTTCAGGCGGGTGCCGGCGATGACGAAGGCATTGGGGGCCAGGCCGTTGGCTGCCGCGAGTGAGACGGGTGTGATGCCGTTGGCGGCGGCGATGCCGGTGAGGGTCTCGCCGCGGACGACGGCGTGGCCGCCGCTGAGGCTCTGCGCCGCCGTCGGGGTGGCGGCGGTCTGGCCCGATGCGGCGGCGCTTGGGAGCCGCAGCGATGTGCCGGCGACGAGCGTGCCGGTGGAGCTCAGGCCGTTGACCGCGGCGAGCTGGCTGAGGCTGACGCCGTGCTCGGCGGCGATCGCGCTGAGCGAGTCGCCGAGGCGCACGCGGTAGCCGCCGAAGGGGGCCGGGGTGGTGGCTTGCGCGTCTGTCGCGCTCGCGGTCGTCGTCGTGCCGGGCGCGGGGACGGTCAGCGAGCGTCCGGCGATGACGAACGCATCGGCCGGCAGCCCGTTGGCGGCGGCGAGCTGCGCGGGGGAGAGGCCGTTGGCCGCCGCGATCCCAGACAGGGTCTCGCCGGGTGTCACGAGATGCGACACGCCTGCGCTGGCGGCAGCGGGCAGGGCGAGCAGCGAGACAACGGCAGCGAGGACCGGCAGGCGGGAGAGCATGTTCATCACCTTGCCGCGCGATCGTGGCCGGTGAACACTGCGCGCGGGATTAGGTCACCTTGCAAGGCGGTGTGCATGTGTCCGGGGGAGGACATCGTTGGGGTTCGGCGCGCGTGTGGCGCTCAGCGCTGGCGCTGGTCGTGGTGCGGCACGTGGTCTGTCGTCACCGGGGAGAGCGAGCGGGAGCGGCGGCGCGTGGCGTCGGCCTGTCGTCCGCTCTGGTCCGGGGCCGGAGAGACGAGACGCGTGGAACCCGCGATATACGCGGGTGTGGCGCGATCGATGACACCGAACCCGCGTATATCGCGGGTTTGGTGTCGTTCAGTTGGAGCCGGAGTGGTCTGACGAGCCGGAGTCGTCGCTGCCTGATCCGCGTCCGCCGGAGTCGGTGGTGGTGGTGGTGGGCGGCGGTGGGGCGACGGTTGGCGTCGGTGCGGTGGCGGTTGGGGTGGTCGCGCCTGAGGCGTCGTCGCTCGAGCCACGGCCGCTGCCGGAGCTGTCGTCGGCCCCGCTGCTGCCCGAACTGCCTCGGCCTGAGCTCCCGCCGCCGCTCGAGCCGCTGCTGCTCGAGTCGCCGCCGCCTGAACCGCCGTTGCTGCTGCTCGAACCGCTGCCGCTGCTGCCGCCGCTCGAGCCGCTGCCGCCTGAACTGCGTCCGCTCGAACTGGAGCCGCTCTCGCTGCCGTCGCTGCCGTCGCTGTCCTTGGATCCGCCGTGACTGCCGCTCCCGCGACCGCTGCTGTTGCCGCTTCCGCCCGACCCGCTGCTGCTGCTGGATCCTGAACGGCCGCCGTGGTCGTCAGAGCCGGAGTCGCTGGTCTGGTCGTCGCGGCCGCTTCCGCTGCCGCCGGAGTCAGACCCCCGTCCGCCAGAGCCGCTGCCGCTCGAACCGTCGTGGCCGCGGCCGCGGCCGCGATCGTGCCTGCCGTTCTTATCGTCCTTGTCGTGACCGTGGCGAGAGCCGGAGCCGGCGCCCCCTCCGCCAGGTCCGGTCGTCGCCGAAGAGCCGGTGCTGCCGGCCGCCGCCGGGAAGCTGACGGCGCCGGCCTTCACCAGTCGGGCCTTCGTCGCGGATCCGGCGGAGGAGCGCTCAGCTGCGTCCTGCCCGGTGTGCCGGTGGTGCACCACGCGCTCGGTGCCGACCGCTCCACCGACCAGTGCGCCCGTCGCGACGACGCCGGCGGTCAGCTTGGCCAGCGTCGCCCCGGCACCGGCGCCGACCGCGGCGTCGGTCCAGCCCGCGCTGCTTGGGCCGGCCAGCGCCTCGGCCAGGCGGACGATCAGCGGGTAGGGCGTGATCGCCGTCACGGCGGTGCGCAGCGCGACGCGGGCGCGCATGAGGTGCTGGCGGGCGGAGCCCTTGGTGACGCCGAGCGTCTCGGCGATCTCCTCGTGCGAGCGACCTTCCAGCTCGCGCAACACCAGGGCGGCGCGCTGCCGCTCGGGCAGCTCCTGCAACGCGGCGACCGTCGCCTGGAAGCGCTCGCTGCGCTCGAACGCGGCGGCGGGACCGTCCTCGGCGACCGTGGCGGCGCCGGACGCGGCGTCCAGCGATACGTCGTCGCGAACCGCGCGCAGGACGTTGAGCGCGGCGTTGTGGGCGATCCGGTAGAGCCAGGAGCGAAGGTGTCGCACCTCGTCGGTCCTCTTCAAGGCGTCGTGGGCGTTGATCAGCGTCTGCTGCACGGCATCGTCGGCCCGGCTGGGGCCGACGATGCCGGCGCAGTAGCGCGTCAGCGGCGTCCGGTAACGATCGACGATGGCATCGAAGGCGGCCTCGTGGCCGGCGGCGGCGAGCTCGGCGAGGCGCTCATCGCTCTGCAGGCGCAGCAGCGACGCACCCGCTAGGCGGGCGGGATGGCGCAACGGAGATGGGCTCATCGTCTCACTGACCAGATCCTTCGGCGATGTGTCGATGCTAGTGCCGGAACCGCGCACACGACGCGACTCGGGATTGGCTCCCGTGCCGCGCCGTGTCGGGACAGGCGGTCGCTACTTGAGGACGACGACCTTCTTCCAGGTCGCGGTCCCGCCCTTCAGCGACAGCTTGGCGTCGGAGACCTGCGCGCCGGCGACCAACGCGTCGGTGCCGCAGCGGGCGCCGTGGTCGTCGTTGTGGTCGTGGCCGTGGTCGTCACCGGTGGTGGGCGCGGGGACCGTCGTGGACGGCGCCGTCGTGGTCGAGGCGGGCGTCGTGGTCGAGGCCGGCGTCGTGGACGTCGCGTTGTCATCGCCGCGGTCGTCGCCGACGTCGTGGTTGTCGCCGTCGTCGCGGCCACCGCGGCCCGAGCCGCTGTTGCCGTCGTCGTTGCCGTGGCGCGACGCGGTCGCGACCGTCGGGACGACCGGGGCGCTCTTGCACAGGATGACCGTGCGGCGCTTGACGTCGGCCGTGAAGCTCTTGCCGTTCGGGAGCGTGATCGTCAGCTCGCCGTTGGTGAACGATGCGATCGTGCCGGTCGCCGAGCCGGTGACGTCGCGGGCCTTCTTGGCGTGATGCTTGTGGTGGTGGTGACGGCCGTGATGGTGGCCGTGGTCATCACCGCTGCCGTGCGCCGCGGCGACGGCCGGGACGGCAAGCAGGGAGAGCGCTGCGATGGTGCCGATGATCCGATTCTTGGTCATGGTCCCCTCCTGTTCGGGTGTGCTTTCAGGTCCATGACACGGCGCACACACGAAGATCACACAGACGTCCGGCCAGCGGCTCGGCTTTGCCGCCACGGCGACGTGTACGGTGCAGATCTCAATGGCTCTGGAACCATCCGTCGTCACGGTCACCGGCCCGGATCGCGCCACGCTGCTGACGGATCTGACGCTGCGCTTCGGCCACATCGAGTTGGTCAGCGAGCGCGAGATCGTCTTGCCGGGAGGTGGGCGCGGCCACGAGTTGACCGTCCGCCACCGCCCGTTCACGTCCGAGCTCGGCGGGTTTGCGGCGCCGCCGCCGGCGCCCGCACCGCTGGTCGCGCCCGTGGCCGCCGCGCCCGCGGCCGCACCTCCTGCGGCCGCCGCGCCCGCGCCCGCACCTCCTGCGGCCGCCGCGCAGGCTCCCACGCCGCCCGTGGCCGCCGCGCCGGAGCCCGCCCCCGCGGCTCCGCCGCCGGCCGCGCCCACTCCCGATCTCGCCGCCGCCAAGGCCGAGGCCGAGCGTCTTCTCGCTGACGCCCGCGAGCAGGCCCAGCAGGCCCTCGACCAGGGACGCAACGACGCCGAGCAGTTGCGCGCTGACGCCCGCGAGGAGGCCGCCCGCATCGCCGCGACCGCCGAAGAGGACAAGGCCCACGCGGTCGCCGCAGCCCGAGCCGAGGCCGACGAAGCGATCGCGGCCGCCCAGCTCGACGCCGAGCGCGCCCGCGCCGAGGCCGCCGCTGGCGAGGAGGCCCGCATCCAGCAGGTCGTCGCCGTCCGCCTGCGCGAGCTCGACCAGGACGCCGACGGCCGCCGCACCGGTGCCGAGCATGAGGCGCGCCGGACCATCCAGGCCGCCCAGGAAGAGGCCGTCCGGATCAAGCAGGCCGCCGAGAAGGAGCTCGCCGACGGCCGCGCCGAGGCCCGCATCATCACCCGCGAGGCCCGCGAGCAGGCTGATGCGCTGCTGCGCGAGGCGCGCGCCCAGGCCGACCTCGCCTCGGTCGAGAGCCGCGCGCTTAGCGAGGCCGTCCGCGACGCGCAGCATCGGCTCCGCGAGCTCGGCAGCCAGATCACCACGCAGCTGCAGGCCGCCCAGAAGGACCTCAACGACCGCACGTCGCTGCACAGCGTCCAGGCGCGCCTGCGCGCCGGTGGCACCGAGGGCAGCGCCGCCGAGATCGCCGAGCACCTGTCCCGGATCCTGCGTGAGGGCGGGAACCGGGAGGAGCAGTGAGCCGCGGCCGCTTGTGGCTCCAGAAGTGGCGCTGGTATGAGCGCAACGCGCTCCCGCACAACCGCATCGGCATCCATCGCGAGCTCGCCCGCCGCGAGTCCTTCGCCCGCTGGCCGATCCAAGGCAATGTCCTGGAGATGCTCCAGGAGGATCGCCTCCAGCTCGGCCCGCACGTCCTCTTCGAGCCCAACGTCTGGATCACCGGCCCCGCACCCGCGCGCATTCGGATTGGCGGCGGCACGTTCCTCAACATGGGGGTGATGGTCGCGGCGGTGGAGCTGGTCGAGATCGGCGAGCACTGCATGTTTGCCAACGGCTGCTTCGTCACCGACGGCAACCACCGCTTCGATGACCCCGTCACCCCGGTGCCGTGGCAGGGCTTCACGACCAAGGGGCCGACCCGGATCGGCGACAACGTCTGGTGCGGCGCCAACGCCGTGATCACCAGCGGCGTCACGATCGGTGAGCGCTGCGTGATCGGCGCCAACAGCGTCGTGACGACCGACATCCCATCGTTCTCGATCGCCGCCGGCTCACCGGCGCGCGTGCTGCGCACCATCGCGTACGCCGAGCACCCGTCCGGCGGCCTGCCGCCCGACGCGCCGGTCGCCGGCTAGAGCTATTTGTTGACGATCACGCCGACGCCGAACACGACGACGGCGGCGAAGGCCAGCCCGGACACGATCGCCACGACGCTGTAGAGCATCGCGGTCGTGGCGGCACCGGCGCGCTGAGCGTCGGTTGCCCGCGCTGATCCCACGATCATCAGCGAGAACGTGACCGACACGGCGAGCGCGGCCAGCGGCGCGACCCACAGCAGCTCACCGATCTTGTCCCACTCGATCGTCGCGAGCATCTCAGGCCTCCGCCGACGCGGTGATGGCGGGACCGCGGCGCACGCGTGAGCCGAACGCCGCGGCGACCAGGCCGATGACCATCAACAACACGACGATGACGCCGAGTGCGTCGTCGCCGAGCACCGACGTCAGCCCGTAGGCGACGCCGCCGATGACGGCCGCACACGGCAGCGTGAGGACCCACGCGATCACGATGTTGCCTGCGACGCCCCAGCGCACGGCCGACAACCGCTTGGCCGCGCCCGCGCCCATGATGCCGCCCGAGATCACGTGCGTGGTCGAGAGAGGGAAGCCGAGATGCGAGGCGGTGAGCACGACCGCCGACCCCGCGCCCTGAGCCGAGAAGCCCTGGGCCGGATCCATCTTGATGATGCGGCTGCCCATCGTCCGGATGATGCGCCAGCCGCCGAAGTAGGTGCCGAGCGAGATCGCCGTCGCCGAGCTGACCACGACCCAGGTGGGCACGTGGAAGTTGTCGCCCGACAGGTTGCCGTTGGCGATCAGCGCGAGCGTGATGATGCCCATCGTCTTCTGCGCGTCGTTGGTGCCGTGGGCCAGCGAGAAGAGGCTGCCGGTGACGAGCTGGCCGAGGCGGTAGCCGCGGTTGACGACGCCCGGGCGCTGGCGGCCGACGACGCGGTAGGCCACGAGGATCGAGATGCCCGCGACGGCGAAGGCCAGCGTCGGGGCGATCAGCGCCGGGATGACGACCTTCTCGAGGATGCCGTCGCCCTCGATGGCGCTGGGGCCGACCGCCACGAACGCCGAGCCGACCATGCCGCCGATCAGCGCGTGCGACGAGGACGAGGGCAGGCCGAACCACCACGTGGCGAGGTTCCAGGCGATCGCGCCGATCAGGCCGCCGAAGACGATCGTGGAGGTGATCGCGTCGGGCGACACGATGCCCTTGGCGACCGTCGCCGCGACCTGCAGCGAGACGAACGCGCCGACGAAGTTCAACACGGCCGACATGGCGACCGCCGCGCGCGGCGACATCGCGCGCGTCGAGATGCTCGTCGCGATCGCGTTGGCCGTGTCGTGGAAGCCGTTGGTGAAGTCGAACGCCAGCGCCGTGGCGACCACGATGTACAGGACGATGTCGCTGCCCATGATCGACCTACGAGTTCTTGATGACGATGCCTTCGAGCACGTTGGCCACGTGCTCGCAAGCGTCGATCGCCTGCTCGAGGCGCTCGTAGATGTCCTTCCAACGGATCACGACCATGGGGTCGATGCCGTGGTCGAACAGGGCGGCGATCGCCTCGCGGACGACGCGGTCGCCGTCGTTCTCCAGGCGGTTGATCTCCACCGTGTAGTGGTTGATGTCCTTGAAGCCGCGCATGCGCGGCAGCGCCTCGGCCACCTGCCGGGTCGCCTGCACCAGGATGTGGGACATCCGGACGGCCTGCTCCATCGGCGCCTCGATCCGATAGAGGCCCATGTAGTCGGCGACCTCCTCGGTGTAGTCGATGATGTCGTCGAGCGCCGAGGCCAGCAAGAGGATGTCCTCGCGGTCGATCGGCGTGACGAACGTCTGGTTGAGGCGGTGGATGATGTCGTGCGTGATCCGGTCGCCCTCCTGCTCGCAGACGAGGATGTCGCGAGCGAGCTCCTTGCGATCCGGCCAGCTGCTGAGCATCTGGTCGAGGAGGTCGGCGGCGCGCGCGATGTTGCCTCCCGCCTCCTCGAAGAGATCGAAGAACTCGCGGTCGCGCGGGGCGAAGACCTGGGACAGACGGGCCACGCGCGGCAGCGTAGCGTGTGAAGACGATGTGAAAGCCTGCGGCCGGATGGGCGGGCCGATCTCCGCCCACCCGGCGTTGGCGTACGTCAGTCCTGCAGCGTCGCCTTGAAGGCGGCCAGCTCTTCATCCGGGATCGAGTAGCCGTGGTCCGGACGCGGGTAGCGGTGGGTCCGAACGTCCTGCGCGTAGGCCGCGACGCCCGCGACCATCTCGTCCAGGATGTCGGCGTAGCGCTGCACGAAGCGCGCGCCGCGACCCTCGCGGATGCCGAGCAGGTCGTGGAAGACCAAGACCTGGCCGTCGGTCGCCGGGCCGGCGCCGATGCCGATGACCAGCGCGTCCATCTTCGGCATGACCGCTTCGGCCACAGCGCTCGGGATCGCCTCGAAGACGATCGAGAAACAGCCGGCCGCCTGCAGGGCGAGCGCTTGACGGGCGACCTCGGTCGCCGCCTCGGCCGTCCGGCCCTGCGCGCGGTAGCCGCCCAGCGCGGTCGACGTCTGCGGCGTGAGGCCGACGTGGCCCATCACCGGGATGCCCGCCTGCACGATCGCGCGAGCGCGGGCGACCGAGACCTCGCCGCCGCCCTCGAGCTTGACCGCGTCGCAGCCGGCCTCCTTGATGAACCGGAACGCGGTCTGCACGGCCTGCTCGTCGGAGACCTCATAGGAGCCGAACGGCAGGTCGCCGACCAGAAACGGCGTCGTCAGGCCGCGGCGCACGGCCTTGGCCAGGACGAGCAGCTCGTCGAGCTCGACGGCGACCGTCGAGGGGTAGCCGAGGACCGTCATCGCGCCGCTGTCGCCGACGAGGACGAGGTCGACGTTGGCCTTGTCGACCGCGAGCGCGCTCGGATAGTCATAGGCGGTGACCATGACCAGCGGCTCGCCGAGGCGCTTCTTCTCGGCCAACCGCGGGAGCGTCATCGGCAGGCGCGAGGCGTCGGCCGGGACGGTGATGTTGCGCATCGTGGACATGCTGTCTTCCAACCTCCTGTGAACCGGATCGGTTGACGCCCTCTAACTGAGGAGGGTCGCCACCGCCGCATCCACGTCGATGATGTTGTTGGTGTCCTTCTCGACATGGACGACCCGGGGCTCGTAGCGCTCCAGGTCGGCCTCGTCGTACTGCCCGTAGGAGATGACGATGATCGTGTCGCCGCGGTGCACGAGGCGGGCCGCGGCACCGTTGACCTTCATCGCACCCGAGCCACGCTCGCCGGCGATGGTGTAGGTCTCGAAGCGGGCGCCGTTGTCGACGTCCACGACATGGACCTGCTCGTGCTCCATGATGTCGGCGGCTTCGAGCAGGTCGGGGTCGATCGTGATCGACCCGACGTAGTGCAGGTCACAGTCAGAGACCGTGGCACGGTGGATCTTGGACTTGAGCATGACGCGCTGCATACGCGGTCAGTGCCTTCCGTTCGGGTTGAGGATGGTGTTGTCGATGAGTCGCACCGGCCCCACGTGTGCCGCGACCGCCAGGAGCGTCTCCTGGTCGACCGAGCCCACGGGGCGCAGGTCTTCGGGGTCGACGAGCGCGAGGTACTCGGGCTCGACGTCGAAGGGGGTCATGGCGGCGCGGGCCGCCAAGGTGATGGTCGCGGCGTCGCGCGTGCCGGCGGCGAGCGCGTCCTGCGCGGCGCGCAGGGCGCTGCTGAGCGCGAGCGCGCGCTCGCGGTCCTCGGCGGCGAGGCGCACGTTGCGGCTGGAGAGCGCGAGGCCATCGGGCTCGCGCACGGTGGGCGCGACCTCGACGCGCGTCGGGAGGTCGAGGTCGGCGGCGAGGCGGCGGATGACGAGTGCCTGCTGGGCGTCCTTCTGGCCGAAGAGCGCGAGGTCGGGGCCGACCATGTTGAGGAGCTTGGTCACGACGGTGGTCACGCCGTGGAAGTGATCGGCACCACGGTGGGCGCCCTCGAGAGTGTCGGTCAGCGGGCCGTCGACGCGGACCTGCGTGGTGAAGCCAGGCGGGTAGACCTCCTGCAGCGACGGCGCGAAGAGCAGGTCGGCGCCCGCGTCCTGGGCCAGGCCGGCGTCGCGCAGCTCGTCGCGCGGGTAAGCGTCGAGGTCGGCGGCGTCGTTGAACTGCGTGGGGTTGACGAAGAGCGAGACGACGACGAGGTCGGCCTGCTTGCGCGCGGCCTCGATCAGGCTGAGGTGGCCGTCGTGGAGGTAGCCCATCGTCGGGACGAGCGCGACGGTGCGGCCGTTGCGACGCGGCTCGGCCAGCGCGGCGCGCAGCTCGGCGACGGTGCGGACGGTCCTCATGCTGGGACCTTCGTCTGAGCCAGCTCGCGCGTGGCGTCGGTCAGCGCGTCGAAGAGGTCCGTCAGGTCGGGGGCGCGCTCGACGACCGCGGCGCGCTGCTTGTCGACGGTGGCCTCGTCGCCGCGGGCGATGGGGCCCGTGAGGGCGGCGCGGGCGCCGTCGGCGACCCAGTTGTCGACCGTCGCGCGCACAAGTGGGGCGAGCGCGGCGCGGTCCAGGCCGCCGACGCGCTCGGCGGCCCACTCGAGCGTGACGAGGAAGTTGGAGGCCATCGACGCGGCGGCGTGGTAGGCGGGGCGGTCGGCGTCGGCGATCTCGATGGGGGTGAGGCCGAGCGCCTCGGCGAGGGTTCGTGCGGTGGCGAGCGCGGTGTCCGTGGTGCCGGCGACGGCCGCGGTGGCGCCCGTGAAGTCCGCGCCTGCGGCGGTGATGGTCATCAGCGGATGAAGCGAGAACGCCTCGGGGTGGCCGTGCAGCGGGGCGAGCGTCGTGGCGCCGGAGCAGTGGCCGACGAGCCGGCCGGGGGCGACGTGTGCCGCCGCGTTGGCGATCTCGGCATCCGGGACCGCGAGGAAGACGACATCGGCGGTGTGCGCCGTGGCGCCGCGGCCGAGTGGGCCGTCGACGGGTGCGCCGGCAGCGCGCAGCGCAGCGGCAAGCACCGTTCCAAGACGGCCGTGACCGACGACCGCACAGGCGGGAAGGACAGGAGTCATGTCAGGTGTCGGATCCAGCTCCCCGCCGAGGGGATGCCGGTCGCGAAACTCGGTGACCACAATGGTACCCCGGAATTAGCGGAATGGCATAGCGAGACGGTCCGTTCGTCCGTCTAGGGTTCAGAACGTGTCGTCCCCGGACGAGCGGCGCGAAGCGCTCAAGGAGCTCTTTCACGAGGCACGCGGCTGCGTGCGCTGCCCGCAGCTGGCGCAGACGCGCCACACCGTGGTCTTCGGGGCGGGCAACGCGAATGCCGACCTGATGTTCGTCGGCGAGGCGCCGGGGCGCAACGAGGACGAGCGCGGGCTGCCGTTCGTGGGACAGGCAGGCAAGCTGCTGGACACGCTGCTGGGCGAGATCGGGCTGGCGCGCGACCAGGTCTTCATCGCGAATGTCTTGAAATGCAGACCTCCCGGCAACCGCGATCCGCATCCGGTCGAGATCGAGCGCTGCCAGGAGTACCTGTTCCGGCAGATCGAGCTGATCGAGCCGACGGTCATCTGCACGCTGGGCAACTTCGCGACCAAGCTGCTGCGCCACGACACGACGGGGATCATGCGCCTGCACGGGCGGGCGGAGGTCCGGATGGTCGGGCCGCGGTCGGTGCGGCTGTTCCCGGTCTTCCATCCGGCGGCCGCGCTGTACACGCCGAGCAACGTGGATGTGCTGCGCCAGGACTTCCGCGCGCTGCCGGAGTTACTGGCGCTGGGTGCGCCGGAGCAGCCGCCGGCGTTGGTCGAGCCCAGCGTTGAAGACGAGCCGAATTCGGACCCGCCCGCCCCGCCGGACGCGGTCGCGCCGGGAGAGGCACAGCCGGCGATTGCGGCGGAGGTCGAGGCGGCGCCCGAGCCGGAATCGGAGCCCGCGCCCGCCGAGCCGCATCCCGCCCAGCTCGGGCTGTTCTGAGGTGGCGCGCCAGATCGCGCTGCTGCGCGGCATCAACGTCGGTGGCAACAAGAAGGTCGCGATGGCGCGGCTGCGCGAGGTCTTCACCGATGACCTGGGGCTGACCGATGTCAAGACCTACGTCAACTCCGGCAACGTCGTCTTCGGCGGGCGCAAGACGAGCGCGGCCAAGATCGAGAAGGCGATCGCGGCGGCGTTCGGCTTCGACGTCTCGGTGATCGTTCGGACCCGCGACGAGATCGCTGATGTGGCCGCGGCCAATCCGCTGGCCAAGGTCGCCAACAACCCGGCGCGCTATCTCGTGCTCTTCAGTGGTGGTGGCACGATCGATGCCAAGCTCGTCGCCGAGGTCGATCGCGACGCGCTGAAGCCGGAGGTCTTCGCGATCCGCGGCAGCGAGGCCTACCTCTGGCTGCCGAACGGCGTGCAGAACTCCAAGCTGCTCAAGACGATCAACGAGAAGCGCCTCGGGGTGACGCTGACCGGCCGCAACTGGCGGACGGTCGAGAAGCTGCTCGCGCTGGCCGACGCCGACGCGGGCTAACCGTCGAAGAGCGTGCGCGAGTCCGGCCCCTGGTGGGTCTCGGCCAGTGCGGTGATCGCGTCGACGGTGCGGCGCAGCTCGTCGACATAGGGCTGGGCGGGCGCGCCGAGCCGGCCGCGCTCGCGCTCGAAGGCGGCGGCGAGCTCGCGGTAGTAGACGCGGGTGGCGAGGCCCTGGCCCTGGCCGAAGCGCGCCCAGAGGTCGTCGCCGAGCGTGCGGTAGTCGAGCAGGACCGACCGCGCGTTGTGGATCTTGTCGGCCAGCGAGACGCGTAGCGCCGCGGGCGACTTGGTGGGGAAGGCGTCGACGTAGCCCTTCTTGCGCCGATACCAGCCGGCGCCGCCGCTGGACACGTCGTCCTTGGGGTCCAGCGTGTCGCTGTTGGCGCGGACGATCTCCGCCACGGCGGGGCCGAACGCCGCCTCGATCTCGGCCAGCGCCGTGCGGCCGCCGCCGTCCTCGACGACGTCGTGCAGCAGGCCGCCGATCGCCTCGTCCTCGTCGCCGTGCATCTCCAGGACCAGCGACGCGACCGCGAGGAGATGCGCGGCGTAAGGGACCGGCGTGCCCTTGCGCAGCTGCAGCGCGTGGTGGCGCGTGGCGTAGTGCAGCGCCGCGTCGAAGCGCGAGGTCAGCAGCGGGATGTCGGTGAAGGACTCGGGCACTGAGGCCTTTCTACCGCGTCGCGCGTGGGCGGGCGCCGAGCCGCGCCAGCAGCGCGTCCCAGGTTGCGCCGCGCGCCTCGGCGGCGCGCTGGTCCTCGCCGCGGAAGCCGACGCCCGGTGGGACGCCGACGTCAGCGGCGCTCAGCGTCTCGATCCGCTCCGGCGCGCCCGGGACCTGGGCCAGGCGATCGCACGCGGCGGCGAGCGGGTCGCCGCTGCCGTCAGTCAGCACGAAGGTCAGGACGCCGCGCGAGGCGAGCAGCGCGGCGGCGAGCGGTGCGGCATCGAGGCCGGCTGCGGCCTGCGGCTCGGCGACAGCGGGAGGCGCGGCGATCGCGCCGCCGGCGTCGGCCTCCGCGGGCTGCGCCATGGCCGTCTTGGGCTCGCGTGCGTCGATGACCAGCGCGGCGGTCGCGTCCTGGCTTGGCAGGTAGAGCGTCCCGGCGACCGCGTCCTTCCAGCGCCGTGCGCGAACGCCCTCGTCCATGAGTCGCCGCGTGATCGTGCGGTTGGAGGCTGCGCCGTCGGTCCCCTCGACGCGGACGTCGACGTCGATCGGGCGCAGCGAGCGCAACGCAGCGACGGGACCGGCGGTCGGCTTGGCCGGGATCCAGGCGGTCAGCAATCCCTCGGAGGTGGATGCGGCGGCGCGCCAGACGAAGCCGTCGTCGTCACGGAAGCGCCCGCGCCAGGTCAACGCCGCGTTGGGCGCTGCGCCGCCGACCTCGAGCAGCAGCGGGTCGTCGACCAGACCGGGGGAGGCACCGCGAATGTCCAGCATCGCCCGACAGCATGGCGCGCACGCGCCTCGGGCGGCATCGAGGGACGACTGGATCTCGCTCAGCGAGATCGAATCGTCCCTCGACGGCCCCCGGGGGTGTTCTCAGGTCTGGCGTGCGCGGAGCGTGTCGCTCTCGCGCTCGAAGCGCTTGGCGCCGCCGCTCGCCTCGCCGCGGAGGGCCGGCAGGACCTCGTCGCCGTAACGGCGGATCGAGGTCAACGGGTCGAGGTCGCCGATCGATTGCAGGCAGATCGTGGTGACGGCATCGTCGACGTCGATCATCTGGCGGATCCGGTCGATGTGCTCTTGCGGATCGGCGCTGATCAGGAAGCCCTCGTGCGCGAACTCCTCGTCGCTCATACGCGCCTCGGCGTCGGCGGCCATCTTGTCGAGATCATGATGGTCTTCGAGGTAGTACTCGGGGAACTGCGTGGTCTTCCACTTCTTGGTGGCCTTGATGATCGCCGCCTCGTCGTCACCGAGGCAGAAGCCGGCCTGCAGGACGATCTCGCCGACCGGCTTGTCGTGCTTGGCGCAGGCCTTCTTGTAGGCCTCGATCACCGCGGGAGCGCTCTCGGGGTCGCCGAGGGTCCAGAGGCCGTCGCCGTACCTGCCGGCGATCGCGGCGGCGTCGGGCCCGAAGGCGCTCACGATCATGCGCGGGCGCGTCTTGGCCATGGTCATCAGGCGCGCCTCATCGAGCTTGAACCAGCCGCCGTCCATCGTCACGGTCTCGCCGTCCCAGAGGCGTGTGATCGCCTCCAGACCGCGCGCGAAGCGTTCCAGCATCTCCTTCGGCCCCGGCCAGTCGAGGCCGAGCGGCACCTCGCTGATCGCCTCGGCCGAGCCGACGCCGAGCACCGCGCGACCGGGGTAGAGCTCTTCCAAGTTCATGAAGAACTGTGCGACGACCGCCGGGTGGTAGTGATGGAGGATCGGCGTGACGCTCGTGAAGAGCGGCTTGTCGGCGATGACCTGGCCGGCGGCGGGCAGGTAGGCCCAGGCGCTTGCACCTTGGCCGCCCGGAAACCAGGAGACGAAGTGGTCGGACGAGCCGATGGCGTCAAAGCCGGCCTGGTCGGCGGCCTTGGCCTGCTCGAGCATCTGTGAGGGCGGAAATTCCTCGGTTGAGGCGGCAAACCAGAACTGGGTCATGCCCAGTGCGTTACCCGCGACGGGCGGATCGCAATGCGCGGAGCTGAGCGCGTTCGCGCCCGGCCGGCCGGCGCAGCAGCGTGCGCGCGGCGGCGCGCGTAGCGAAGGTGAGCGCCTGGGCGGCGTCGTCGAGCGCGAGCGCACGGCGGCCGAGGTTGGCGCGCACGACGGCGCGGCGGCGTTGGGCGAGCAGCTCGTGCGGCTCGCCGTTGTAGGCCGGACCGGTGCTGTGGCCGCCACGGTGCTGGAGCGCCAGGTCGGGGTGGAGAATCGTCGGGACGCCGACGGCGCGGGCGCGCAGGCAGAGGTCGAGATCCTCGAAGAAGAGGAACTGGCCGGCGTCGAAAGGCCCGAGGCGGCGCAGGGTGTCGGTGCGTGCTGCGACCGCGGCGGCGATCGCCCAGCCGACGGGCCGCTCGTCGCCATCGGCCCGCCATGGGTCGACGTGGTTGCGGAGGGGCTGCGGCAGCGCGCGCGGATGCAGCAGCGCGGGCAGCAGCGCGCTGACCCGTCCGGGGACCGGATGCGCGCTGCGCTGGAGTGAGCCGTCGGGGTTGAGGAGCCGCGGGACGTGCAGCGCGTCCTCGCGGCGGGCGTGGCGCGCGAGCCGCTCGATCACGGGCGGCTCGAGAACGGTCACGTCGGGGTTGAGCAGCAGCGTGACCGACCCCGTCACCCGCTCCACGCCGAGGTTGTTGGCCGCGCCGAAGCCGACGTCGCCGGCTTCGATCACCTCGGCGCCGAAGGCCCGCGCGATCTCGGGCCCGTCGTCCTGCGAGCCCGCGTCGACGACGACGAGCTGCGGCTGCGGTGAGACGGGCTCCAGCGAGCGCAGCAGCCGCTGGAGGTCTTCAGCGGAGTCATGCAGGACGGTGACGATGCCGACGGCCGCATCGCTCACGGTGTGGCCCTCGTGCATCGGAGGGTGAGGGAGTGAGCGGTGCTCACGGGCGCGCCGTCGCCTCTTCGAGGATCGCGCGCAGCTCGCGCGCAGCGGCATCCCAGCTGCGCGGCGGCGAAAGCTCGGCGACAAGGCGCGCGCGCTCGGCCGGCAGGCGCTGCAGAGCCTCGGCCAGCGCGCCGGCGTCGCCCGGCGGCACGCGCAGCGTGCCGGGCAGCCGCAGCGTCGGAAGGTCGCTGACGATCGACGGCGTGCCGTAGCCGGCGGCCTCGCGCGGTGGGAGGCCGAAGCCCTCCAGGAAGGACGGCAGGACGACGGCCTGTGCCCCGGCGTAGAGCTCCTGGAGCTCGTCGTCGGTCACGTGCCCGAGGTGCGTGGCGCCCGCCACCTTCTCGCGCCCCTCACCGGCGACCAGCAGCTCGACGCTGTCGAGCTGCGCGCGCGTCCATGCGTCGCCGAGCACGTCGAGCCCCTTGCGCGGCTCCAGTGCGCCGACGTACAAGAAGTACGTTCCGGCCCGTGGAGCGACACCATCAACATGGTCGACACCCGGCTCGATGACGCGCGCCTCGACGCCCCAGCGCTCCGTGAGCTGCCCCGCCACCGCCGGGGCATCGCAGACCACGACGCGCGCACCGCGGGCCAGCGCCGCCGGGCGCGCCAGGCGGTGCCAGAAGCGCTCGTAGGCCGTGAAGTCGCCCGGGCGGTCCTCCCAGGAGAGGTCGTGGACGGTCAACACGTAGGGGTTGCCGACCGCGACCGGCGCCGGCGCGGGCAACCAGGTCACGTCGACTTCCCCGAGCAGCCGGTCGACTCGCGGGCGGCCGGCAACCGCACCGGTCAGGTGCAGGAGCCGCGATGGGAGCACGGTCCGCCGCAGCTCCACGCCGCGCAGCGCGCCCACGGGCTGGTGGCCTGGGACCAGCGCGCGCACCTCGACACCGTTCAGCGCGGCAAGCGCGGCCGACATCCGGCGCGTGTAGCGGGCCACGCCGCGTCGCGACGCAAGCGCCCGGGCATCGACGCCGACGAGCATGGCCTGAACCTACCGGGCTCGACCGTCCACGGCACGATGTCACGCGCCCGCCGCGACGGTTCTCAACCAGCGCGCGGCTCCGGGTCGTCTCGGGTGGGCGGGCTCACTATGAGGCGACCCGGATCCGTTGCGGGGGACTGGCCCCGCGGTTACGCGCGGGCTAGTTGGTGATCGTGTTGGTGTAGTTGTCGACGATGCGGTTCAGCGCTTCGACGCTGTGGCGGTTGGCGTGGATCTCGGCCAGGATGATGGCGAGGTCTTCGGCGTCGTCGCCGATGTCGTCCAGCAGGTCGAGGTTGGTGTCGAGCAGGTCGCTGCGGCGCTTGT